>JAYTAJ010000713.1:0-8248 GCA_043737575.1 Myxococcales bacterium
TCCGCGGCGCCCGCGCCGCCAGCGCCGTCGAGCCGTGCCTGCGCACCGAAGGCCTGCGCGGCGTCCTCGAGTACTACGACTGCGCCACCGACGACGCCCGCCTGGTCCTCGAGAACATCCTCGACGCCCAGACCCTCGGCGCCGACTGCCGCAACTACACCGAGATCCGCGGGCTCGAACGCGACGGCGCCGGCCGCGTCGTCGCCGTCGCCGTGCGCGACGTCCTCACCGGCGCCGAGGAGCGGGTCGCCTGCCGCGCCGTCGTCGTCGCCGCCGGCGCCTGGACCGACGAGGTCACGCGCCGCTTCGAGATCCCGATCGGCCGCGAGCTCCTGCGCCGCACCAAGGGCGTGCACGTCGTCATCCCGCACGAGCGCCTGCCGCTCGCGCGCGCCATCACGATGCTGTCGCCGGTCGACGGCCGCGTCATGTTCGCGATCCCGTGGCGCGAGCGCACCGTGCTCGGCACCACCGACACCGACTTCATCGGCTCGGCCGACGACGTCCACGCCGACGCCGAGGACGTCCGCTACCTGTGCGAGAGCGCCAACGGCTACTTCCCGCACGCGCAGGTCCGCTCGCAGGACGTGATCGCGACCTGGGCCGGCCTGCGCCCGCTGATCCGCGCCGAGGACGGCGGCGCCGAGTCCGACGTCTCCCGCGAGCACGAGATCTTCGTGCGCGACGACGGCCTCATCATCATCGCTGGCGGCAAGCTCACGACCTACCGCCGCATGGCGGCGCAGGCGGTGCGGACGTCGGTGAAGTGGCTGCGCGAGCACGACGACGGCTTCGACGCCGCGGGCCGCGAGCGCGCGGGCACCAAGCATCGGCCGCTGCCCGGCGGCGACGGGCTCGAACGCCCCGATCTCGAGGGCGTCGCCGCGGTCGGCCGCGCGCTGATCGACCACCTCGGCCTCGACGGCGACACCGCGACCCACCTGTGCGGCGTCTACGGCGCCCGCGCGCCCGTGCTCGGTGCGCTGATCGCCGCCGACCGCGGCCTCGCCGAGCGCATCAACGCCGATCTGCCCTACGTCTGGGCCGAGGTCGAGTTCGCGGTCCGCCACGATCTGGCGCGCACCGTCGACGACGTGCTGTCGCGCCGCGCGCCGCTGCTCCTGGTCGGCCGCGATCAAGGCCTCGACGTCTGCGAGCGCGTCGCCGATCGCCTGGGCGCCTACCTCGGCTGGAGCCCCGACGCGCGGGCCGGGCACATCGCCGCGTACCAGCGCGCGGTCGCCGACAGCCGTCGCTTCCGGACGCCGATGTCGCGATCCTGAGGACCGCCGCCGACCGGCTCGTGGAAATCCGCGGCGCCGACGCCTCGCGATCGTCCAAGCGCGTGAATCGGTAGGCCGACATCGCCTCTATCGCTCGCGGCACATCGGATGCAATGTCGGGCGGCATGAAGAGCCTCCGCTGGACTGCCCTCCTCCTGCCGCTGACGGTCCTCACGGGTTGCCCGGAGGAGGCCCACGACGAGGACCAGATCCAGTCGGTCGCCGCGACCGGATCGAACGTGGTGGTCACCGCCCGCACCAGCTCGGTCGGCGGCTACGGCTGCGGCGGCCTCGACGAGGGCACGCCCGCGCTGTTCGTGTCGGGCGACGCCGGCCGCTCCTTCGAGCGCATCGTGCCCGCCAGCGATCGCGCGATCGACGCGATCGGAATGCGCGACGGCACGTTCTTCGTCCTGCGCAGCGGCTACGACGGCTTCACCGTCGAGTCGTCGACCGACGGCCTCACCTGGACCGAGCGCACCAGCGCCGCGGCCTCGGCCCACGATCTGATCGTCGACGCGACCGGCGTCCACGTCGCGCACCTGGAGGGCATCTCGACCTCGCCCGACGGCCTGGCCTGGACCCACCACGATCTCGACGACGACTCGCTGTACGCGCCGCGCCTCACCCGGGTCGGCGAGCTGTTCGTGCTCGCGACCGCCGACGGCCGGGTCCAGACCTCGCCCGACGGCGACACCTGGACCGCGCGCCCGATCGATCTCGGCAGCGTGGTCCGCCTGGCCAACGCCAGCACCCGCGCGATCGCGATCGCCCGCGCCGAGCGCAACGACACCTACGGCAACTTCCTGGTCGGCTTCGATCCCGCCACCGACGATGCCCCGAGCTTCACGCCGATCGACGACGGCGTCATGGCGGTGGTGGACGCGCCGGTCGGCATCCTGGTCGGCGACGGCACGCTCGCGGCCGACGGCGTCCTCGGTACCCGCACCGCTCACACCCGCGCGTTCCAGGCCGGCGCGGTCGACGGCGCCCGCGTGATCCTCGCCAGCGATCGCGGCGTCGCGATCTCGACCGACGGCGGCGCCAGCTTCGGCGCGCCGAGCTCGCTGCCGCTCCGGCGCTGAGGTTCGAGCGAAGCGAGGACCGAATCTCTTCTGGGAGTCGAGTCGGAATCGCAGTTCTGACTCTTGCCCTTCGGCTCAACGATCGCGGCGGGTGGTCGATTCAGCTCGCGTGCCCACCCAGGTCGTCGCGCGATGAGCGTGGGCACGCACATCTCGCTGACCGCGGCGGTGCTGCAGCTCGCGTTCGCCGCCACGTTCCTCGTGCTGGCCCGCGCGCCCGGCTGGCGCCACGCCCGGGTCTACGCGCTGCTCGCGTTCAGCGCCGCCTGCTACTCGATGGTCGACATCGTGTTCACGGTGCCCGGCTTCGAGGCCGAGACCCTGCGGCGGCTCACCGCGCTCAACTACCTGTTCGGCGCGATCAACTGCGCGCTGTGGCTGGCGTTCGCGTTCGCGCACCCCGAGCAGCGCTGGCACGCGGTGCCGCGGTGGATCCGCGCGGTGATGGCGGTGACCTTGGCGCTCGGCGTGATCAGCCAGGTGCCTGGCGTCCTCCACCGCGACGGCGTGATCGTCTTCGAGCTGCCGAGCATCGGCACCACCTACACCCAGGCGGTGGCCACGCCGATCGCGGGGCTGATCGGCGCGTGGTTCCTGATCGTGCTCACGATCGTCGTCGGTCGCTTCGTCGTCGCCAGCCGCCACGGCGAGGCCGGCGCGCGGGTCCAGCTCGCGGGCTTCGCGGTGTTCTTCGGGTGCGCGATCGTCGAGGTGCTGATCACCAACCACGTCATCGAGTTCGTCTTCCCCGCCGATCTCGGCTTCCTCGCGGTGGTCGCGGCGATGCTGGTCGAGACCCTACGGCGCCTGGTCGCCGACGCCCACCGACTCGCCGACCTGAGCCGCGATCTCACCAGCCAGGTCGAGTCGCGCACCCGCGAGCGCGACGCCGCGCGCGACGCCCTCACCCACGCCGAGCGCCTCGCCGCGGTCGGCCAGCTCGCCGCGGGCGCCGGCCACGAGATCAACAACCCGCTCACCGTCGTCCGCGGCAGCCTCGAGCTCTTGCGCGAGAACCCCGACCTGCCCGACCGCGCCGAGCTGATCGCCGACGCCCTCGACGGCGCCGAGCGCATCGCCCGGGTCGTCGCCGATCTGCGGGCCTACGCGCTGCCCGACTCCGACAACCACGAGCTGATCGATCTCGATCTGGTGCTCGGCTCGGCCCGCAAGCTCGCGTCGCACCAGCTCCGCCACGTCGCCACCGTCGTCGAGGAGCTCGGCGTCACCGCCGAGGTCCGCGCCAACCCGACCCGGCTGTCGCAGGTGTTCGTCAACCTCTTGGTCAACGCCGGCCAGGCGCTCGAGGTCGCGCACCACGCGGCGCCGCGCATCACGATCCGCACCCGCGCGGTCGGCGCCCGGGTCGAGATCGAGATCGCCGACAACGGCTGCGGCATCGCCGCCGACGCCCTGGCGCGGCTCGGCGAGCCGTACTTCTCGACCCGCGTCAACCGCGGCGGCACCGGCCTCGGGCTGTTCATGGTGCGCGGCATCCTGACCTCGCTCGGCGGCACGCTGACCTTCACCAGCACCGTCGGCGTCGGCACCACCGCGGTGGTCAGCCTGCCCGCGGTCACCGCCGCGCGCCTCGCCGCGATCGCGCCGCCGCCGATCGTCGCGCCGATCGCGGCGCCAACCGCCGCGGCGATCCGGCTGCGGGTCCTGGTGGTCGACGACGAGCCGACGGTGGCGAGCGCGGCGGCGCGGCTGCTGCACCACCTCGAGGTGACGATCGCGCGCAGCGGCGACGAGGCGATCGCGCTGGTCGACGGCGGCACCCGGTTCGACGCGATCCTGTGCGACCTGATGATGCCGGGCGGCTCGGGCATCGACGTCCACGCCGCGCTCGCGGCGCGCCACCCCGAGCTACTGCCGCGCCTGGTGTTCCTGACCGGCGGCGCGGTGACCGCCGCGGCCCGCGAGTTCCTCGAGCGGCCCGGGGTCCGCTGCGTCGAGAAGCCGTTCGACCGCGCGACCCTGGTCGCGACCGTCACCGAGGTCAGCGCAGCGACCGCTCGTAGAACCGCTCGTCGACGCGGGCCAGACACGCTTTCAGCTTCTCGGCCAGCTCGGTGAACTGCTCCAGCTCCGACGCCTCCCCCAGCTTGCGCGCGGTGTTCATGCACCGCACCAGGTACGAGAACAGGCTGCCCTCCTCGTGCTGCAGGCCCTCGCGCTCGACGAAGTCGATGAAGCCGAGGCCCTCGTCCTCCATCCGCGACCAGATCCGCTTCTGCTTCTTGCCGCCGTGGACCTCGGGGTGCGGCACCGCGTGCTGGAACCGCGACAGCGCCTCCTCGACCTTGCTCGGCACGTACGGGTGGGCGCGATCCCACTCGGCCTCGGCGTCCTCCCACGCCGCCTGGGGGTTGCCGTCGCGCAGCTCGCGCAGGCGGGTGCGGCACCACTCGCGCTTGACGTCGTCGCCCTTGCGATCGAGCAGTCGCTGGATCGCGTCGTGGTCGATGAGCAGCTCGACCAGCGCCCGGTAGTCCTCGTAGTCGAGCAGCTCGTTGCGCAGGAGGTGATAGACGAACAGGCCGTCCATCCCCTGCAGGTCCTTGATCATCGAGCCGGCGATCTGCTTGCCGTAGGCGTCGAGCACGCCGATCGCGCGCATGTTGTCGACCAGCATCGCCAGCATCTTGTGCAGCTCGACCCGCAGCCGCGGATCGATCAGCAGGTGATCGATCACGGTGACGATGTTGAGCCGCATCGACGGCGGCAGCGACGCCTCGACCTCGTCGACCACCAGCGGCGGCGCCGCCGGATCGATCGGCGCGCCCGGCAGCCGCGTCGTCGACAGATCGGGCAGGCCGATCGCCAGCACCTGCTCGGCGGTGATCTTGGTCTTCGATCGCAGCTCGGCCGGCTCGCCGCGCACCAGCTCGCCGTGCAGCTCGGGCGTCCAGATCAGCTCGCCGGTCCGGACCGCGTCGTTCTTGGCGCGGCCGTAGACCGTCTTCCGGATCTTGACCTCGTCGATCGCGCCGCGCTTGCCGGCCGCCTTCAGCTCCTTGCGCAGATCGGCGACGATCGCCTCGGGCGCCAGCGAGATCGCCAGGCCGCGATCGTCGAACTGCGGCCGACCGGCGCGGCCCGCCATCTGGTGGTACTCGGCGGGCGTCACCAGCCGCGCCTCCTTCTTGATGAACTTGCGCAGCGCGGGGAAGACCACCGTGCGGGCCGGCAGGTTGATGCCGGCGGCGATGGTCTCGGTCGAGACCACGAAGCGCAGCTTGCGCTCGAGGGTCAGCTCCTCGACCAGCTGCTTGTAGCGCGGCAGGATCCCGGCGTGGTGGATGCCGATGCCGTGGGTGAGCAGCGGCCGCAGCTCCTTGGCGACGCCCGACGGCAACAGCGCGGCGTCGCAGCGCTTGTCGATCGCGTCCTTCTCCTCCTCGGTGGTGAAGCGGCGGCAGCTCTTCAGGAGCCGCGCGACCTCGAAGCACAGCTCGCGGCCGAAGCAGAAGATGATCGCCGGCACCTCGCCCTTGAAGGCGAGGTCCTTGACGACGTCGATCAGGAAGTCCTCGCGGAACTCGTGCTCGAGCGGGATGCGGCGATCGCGCGAGTCGATGAGCGCCATCTTGACCTTGCGCGTCAGCTCGACCCAGTGACAGAAGCGCTCGGGGTGGCCGACCGTCGCCGACAGCACGACCAGCTGGGTGCGGGGGTCGAGCCCGATGATCGACTGCTCCCAGACGTAGCCGCGCTCGAGGTCGTTGAAGTAGTGGCCCTCGTCCATGATGACCAGCTCGGCCGGGCTGACGTTCTTGTCGCCGACGATGCGGTTCCACAGGATCTCGGCGACCTCGACCTGGATCGGCGCGTCGCGGTTGACCTTGTAGTCGCCGGTCGCGAAGCCGACCTGGGCCTCGCCGAAGTCGTCGCACAGCTCGCGGTACTTCTCCTCGGTCAGCGCCCGCAACGGCGTGGTGTAGACGACGCGCTGACCGCGGGCCAGCGCGGCGAAGATGCCGGCCTTCGCCATCATGGTCTTGCCGGTCCCGGTCGGCACCGTCACCAGCACGCTCTGGCCGCCGATGATCGTGGAGAACGCCTGCTCCTGCACGGCGTAGGGCTCGAGTCCCTTCGACCAGAAGAACTTGTCGACGAAGGCCAGCTCGAGATCAGCGGCGGAGGGCGGGGCCAAGGGCCGACCCTATCAGTGTTTCGGTGGCGGGACCGGCGGCGCATCCAACCCGACGAAGGCCGCGATCTTGATCTCGGTCTGGTCCTCGACGTCGGCCCGCACCTGGGTCTGCGATCGCGCGCGGTCGAGGTTGGTGACCACCAGATCCGAGAACACCATCGTCAGGATCAGCACGTTGGTCTCGAACTTGAGGACCGCGAGCACGACGTCGGAGATCTTCAGGTTGAGCATCGTCACCAGGTTGTAGAGCGCGGCGATGATGAACCCGGCCGACAGCACCATCGTCGTCATGTAGATCTTGCGGACCTGCTTGATGTGGACCATCGCCTCGGCCTCGTCCATCGGCCGCGCCAGCTTGAACCCGGCCCGGGCCAGCAGGCCCTGACCGATGACGACGCCGATCACGCCGACGATGAACCGCCAGTCGCCGGTGAACTGGTACGGGATGATCAGGATGACGTAGGCGAGCAGCGCGTAGAGCGGCGCCGCCATCGCGATCAGCCAGCCCGGCGCCGACGACCCGGGGAACAGGAGCTTGATCACCATCGACGCCCGGATCAGGCCCGGCATCAGCGAGATCGCTTTCGGCGCGAGCTGCAGCATCGCGATCATCGCGAACACGAACGGCATCACCGCGCGCTTGTAGACGCCGCCGAAGCCGAGCGCGAGCAGCGACGCCTTGCGCTCGTGGATCAGGTCCTCGAGGATCGTCCGCAGCGGATAGACGAAGACGATGAACGGCGTGAGCATGAACAGCAGCCAGCCGTAGAACAGCCAGCGCCGCTGCTTGCGCCAGTGCTCCCAGCGCCGCAGCTGCGACCAGCAGATCAGACAGAACAGCCCCTCGGCGATCGCGGGCGCGACCTTGACGATGCGGATCGGCTGCGGCAGCTCGCCGGCCAGCCCGTTGATCAGGCCGAGGATGGTGAGCGGCACCAGCGCGCACGCCACCAGGAACAGCACCGAGCGGCGCCACGCCAGGAACGCCTGCAGGTTGGCCTCGACGACCGGCGGGTTGGCCTGCTCGAGGGCGCGGCGCTCCGACGGCAGCACCTCGCTCGGCTCGATGCGCAAGCGAAACGCGCGGCGCGCCGAGATCTTCAGGAACGACACGAACGCGCGGCTCTCGACCACGCCGGGGACGTCCTGCATCAGCTCGCCCAGGCTCGGCGTCGGCTGCGGCTCGCGGCCGGGGGGCGGTGGCGGGGGCGGTGGCTCCATGCGCGCATCCTAACGCGCAGGTCCGCCGCGATTGTTCCGGGCGCGAGCGCTCGACCGCCCGCTTGCCCTGATCACGCGGCGGCGGCGGCCGCGATGTCGTCGGTGCGGCGGATGACGACGATCGTCGCGTCGTCCTCGAAGCCGCGCACGCCGCCCTGCACGCCGGCCATGATGTCGGTGCACAACCGGGCCACCTCGGCGTCGGCGGCGCCCGCGACCACCGCGGCCAGGCCCTCGAGGCCCAGCTCGTGACCGTCGAGCCGACGGGCCTCGGTGATGCCGTCGGTGAACAGCACCAGCGCCTCGCCGGCCGCGAGCACCAGCTCGCGCTCGACCAGGTGGCGGCCGACCTCGGGCACCAGCGCGAGCCAGGGCCCGACGGTCGCGACCTCGCGCACCGCCCCGTCGCGCCCGCGCACCAGCATCTCCTGGTGGGCGCCGGCGTAGACGACGCGGCCGTCGCGCCGGTAGCGGAGCAACGACAGGGTCATGTGCTCGCG
>JAYTAJ010000714.1:0-3619 GCA_043737575.1 Myxococcales bacterium
CGCCGATTCTCGCGGAGTTGCAGTTGGCAGGTCGTTTGCTTCAGGTCCTGGCGCCTCGTCATGTCGGTCCCACGTCAGGTCCTGCCTCGGAGCTTCTACATGCTCAACCGTCGCTGCACGCAGCGGCAGTTTCTCCTGCGCCCTGACCGCGCTACCAACGACACGGTCCTGTACTGCCTCGCCGAGTCAGCTCGACGCTTCGACATCGACCTGATCCTGCCCTCGGTCCTCTCCAACCACCACCACATCGTCCTGTTCGACCGCCACGGGCGCGTCGTCGAGTTCGCAGAGCATCTGCACAGTAACCCCTCCACGATGGGCGTGCGTCGACGTGTAGCGGCGGGGTGAACGTCGTGCCTGGGATCAAGGCGGAGGTTCTGGATGCCGAAGCCTGCTGCCGTTGCCCCGTCGTCTCGTCGTCGTCGCTGGAAGGCCGCCGAGGCTCGGTCGGTCCTCGAGGCACTGGCCTCGTCGGGCCTGTCGTTGCCGGAGTTCGCGCGCGTGAATGGGCTCGAGCCGGAGCGGTTGCGCCGTTGGCAACGCCGGCTCGCTCGCCAAGCACGCCGCGCGGCGGGGACTCGGGGCCCGGCGAACTCCGGGGCGCCGGCGTTGATCGAGTTGCGCCCGAGCGCGAGCATGAGGCCCGCTGAGCCGATCGAGATCGTGCTGGGGTCCGGCGTGACGCTGCGTGTCGCCGAGTCGATCGAGCCGGCCGTGCTGGCGCGGCTGGTCACGGCGCTGCGCGGATGCTGAGCCTGCCGCCGAGCGTCCGCGTGTTCGTCGCGACCCAGCCGGTCGACGGCCGCAAGGGTGCCGACAGCCTGATGGCTATGGTCCGCGATCTGCTCGGCCACGACCCGCTGTCGGGCCACCTCTACGTCTTCTTCTCGCGGCGCTGCGATCGGGTGCGCATCGTCTACTGGGATCGCAACGGGATCGCGATGTGGTCGAAGCGGCTCGAGCGGGGTCGGTTCCGGCCGGCGTTCACCGCCGATGGCCGGCTCGCCGCCAGCGCCGTCGAGTCCGCGGAGCTCGCGCTGGTCCTCGAAGGCATCGACTTGGCCGGCGCCCGCCGCCGCCCGCGCTGGCAGCCGGCGCCAAGAAACCTGATCGAGGCATGAATCCGGAGGCCCGCCGGCCCGTCTGAGCGGGTAGTGCAGGAGCCGGAGCGGATCACGTCGCCGTATGCCCCCGACCTGGGCGAGGTGCGGGGGTTCCTCGAGCGGATGATCCGCACGCTCCGCTTCGTCGAACTGGTCGCCGCGATCATCGCGTTCATCACCAGGGTGTGCGAGGTCAACGGCGAGCTGTCGAAGCAGCTCGCCCAGCTGCGCCGGCGCCGACCGCGCTCGGAGGCGCTCGAGCGGCTCGAACGCCAGCTCGTCCTGCCGCTCGCTGACCTCGGCGTTGTGCCGGCGGCGCGGCCGAAGAAGGAGCCCCGATCCGAGCCCAAGAGCCGCAAGGGTCGGCACCCGGGCCGCGCCGCGCTGCCGGCACACCTTCCGCGCGTCGAGGTTCGAAACCCAGTGCCAGCCGAGCTGCGGATCTGTCCGCGCTGCGGCGCCGAGATGACCACGGTCGGTCATTCGCGCTGCGAGATCCTGAGCGTGATCCCGGCCAGAGTCGTGGTCGAGGTGCGCCTCGACGAGACCGTGGCGTGCCCGAACGACGACACGATCGTCTCGGCACCGACGCCGCCGACGATCGTCGAGCGCGGCAAGCTCTCCGACACACTGATCGTCGAGGCCACTGCCGACAAGTACCTCGAGCACACGCCGGTCGAACGGCAGTGCACGCGGTTCGCGCGCATGGGCATCGAGGTCGCGCCGCAGACGCTCGGGCGCAGCGTCGCGGCGCACCTCGATCTACTCGCGCCGCTCGCCACGTTGATCGAGGAGCAGACCCGCGGACCCGGCCTGCTCGGCACCGACGCGACCGGCATCCCGATCCTCGACCCCGACACAGTCGACGGCATCCGCACTGGCGCGATGTGGGCCTGGACCAACGCGCGCTGGGTGACCTTCTTCTACTCACCGTCGGCCGACGCCGACAGCGTGCGACGCTTCCTCGGCGAGGACCTCGCGCGCACCGTGCAGTGCGACGGCACGAACACGCTGTCGTTCCTCGAGCGCGCCGGCGGCAAGCGCCCCGGCTGCTGGAGCCACGGAAGACGCCGTCTCGTCGATGCCGCGCGCGCGGGCGATCAGATCGCGCTCGAGGGTCTGCACAAGATCGCCCACGTCTTCGCGGTCGAGCGCGCCTCCAAGCTCGCCGGCGACACCGCCGAGGAACGGCGGCTGCGCCGCCAGCGCGAGACCCGCCCGGTACTCGACGACCTGCGTGCCTGGCTCGACGACAAGCGCGCGATCATCCCGCCCAAGACGCCGCTCGGGCGCGGACTCGGATATCTCCACCGCCAGTGGAAGCGGCTCCTGCTCTTCCTCGACGACGGCAACCTCGACGCCACCAACAACCGTCGCGAGCGCGAGCTGCGTCGCCTGGTGATCGGTCGGAAGAACTGGCTGTTCACCTGGCTCGACGTCGGCGGCGAGCGCACCGCGACCGCCCTGACGATCATCGCCACCTGCATCGCGCACGACGTCAACCCGCGCGCCTACCTCCACCTGGTCACGCGGCTGATCGTGCACGGCTGGCCGCAGCGGCAGCTCCGCGAGCTCCTGCCCGATCGGATCGCCGCCGCGCACCCCGAGCTGGTCGCCAGCGAGTCCGACGCCCTGCTGCTGCCCGGCGCCTGATCGGAAACGATCGGTTCCGGCACGGCGGCTACGCGGTGCGTTCTTCGACGGTGCGACGGGTCGCTCGGCGCGCACCCGTTTTCGGCAGCCCGCGCGCGAGCGCGCGCCGAGCCGAGCCGACCGTGCAGCGTAGCCCGCGCGCGATCTCGGTCCACGACCGGCCGGCCGTGCGCAGCGCGGCGACGCGATCGCGACTCGGTGCGCGCTCGCCGAGCGGGCGCCCGAGTCTCTTGCCTGCGCGCCGCGCGGCGGCCAAGCCATCGAGCGTGCGCTCGACGATCACCGCGCGCTCGAACTCGGCGACCGCAGCGAGCACCGTGAGCGTCAGGTCCGAGACCGCGTCGCTGTGCGGCCGCACCTCGAGGCCCTGCGCGATCGCGACGAAGGCAACGCCGGCGGAGCGTAGCCGGCGGAGATTGGCGAGCAGATCGAGCGTCGAGCGGCCCCAGCGATCGAGTCGCTGCACGAGTACGACGTCGATCGCGCCGCGCTCGGCGGCGGCGAGCACGCGCGCAAGCCCGGGTCGCACGCTGCCGCGCCCTGACGCCGTCTCCTCCACCTCGAGCACGACGCGCAGCCCACGTGTCGCGGCGGCGGCGCGTAGCTCGGCGCGGGCGAGTCGCGGGTTCTGTTCGCGCGTACTAACCCGGTGATAGAGGGCGGCGCGCAACCGACGACGGGCGGGCAGCATGGCCGCGATACTACGCGGCCCGCAGCGTCAAGCCGCGACCGACCCCGGATCGGACGCCGTTCGCGGACGGGTTACTCTTGATGCGCTGACCGACCTCCATCTCCGGGAGGACATGTCCCGGCCGTCCTCGCCCAGCGAGGACGAGCTCGTGCACGCCTCGCGGCGTCACGAG
>JAYTAJ010000715.1:0-3618 GCA_043737575.1 Myxococcales bacterium
GGCGTGCTCGGCGTCGGCCTTGCGCTACCTCACCCACGTCGACGTCACCGCGACCAGCCCCCAGGGCGTCGCGACCGCGGCGCCGACGGTGCGGTTCGGCTACGGCCCCAAGCGTCGCGTGCTGCCGCAGACGATGCAGCTGGCGTTTCCGCCGCGCGAGAGCGGTAACCAGCGCGGCGCGACGACCGGGCTCATGGACATGAACGGCGACGGCTTCACCGACGGCGTCCGGGTCCGCACCGAGAACAGCGGCTGCTACCTCGACTGGTACGCGGGGCGCGCGGGCGGCCTGTTCGCGCTGTTGCCGACGACGGTGAAGCTGCCGAGCGCGGCGTGGCTGCTGCCGTGGTTCGACCCGAACACCGAGTCGTGCACGCTGGCGGGCCAGGTCGCGCACCGCCCCGATCTGTCGAACACCAAGTTCTGCTTCCAGCGCTCGGTGTTCGTCAACTACGCGTTCATCGACTACGACGGCGACGGCGCGCTCGACATCGTGTCGTCGCTGTCGGGCGATCACGGGCAGGCCGGCAACGACTTCGCGTTCAACAACAACGTCATCTACTCGGACAACGATCCGGTCGGCGGCAGCGAGAGCTGCCCGGCGGGGACTCACCCCGTCGGCCCGCAGTCGATGAGCGTCCGCACCTGCGGCTGCATCGACGCCAGTCAGGTCTACGACACCTTCCACGGCAAGTGCCGCGCCGCCTGCGGGGTCGGCCAGTCCTACGATCTGATCAGCGGCTGCTCGACCCCGACGAGCTGCCCGCACTGTCCGCCGCCTGGTCCCGGTGGCGGGCCGATGCCTGAGGGTGCGCCGAGCTGTGCCATCGCGCCTACCGATCCGCAGCGCCTCGACGGCTACTACGTCTGGTACGTGCAGCGCTTCGCCAGCGGCGCCTTCGAGCCGCTCGGGTTGTTCTCGCGCACGTACAGCCCGCGGCCGCTGCCGACCGGCGGCGCTGCCGACATGATGCTCGAGGTCGACCCCGCGCCGAGCCTTCCGACGCTGATCGATCTCGACGGCGACGGCTACCTCGACGTGATCGGCACCAGCCCGGTCATCGGCCCCAACGGCTCGCGGCTGCTCGGCCGCATCGACGACGCCAAGGGCATCTACGTGTGGCGCGGCGACGGCTGGGGCTTCGCCGAAGAGCCGGTGCTGTGGGCCTTCGAGCCGAGCGGCTGGAACCAGCAGCTGCAGCCGCAGATCGGCACGCCGACCGGCGGCACCGTCGTCCTGAACGGCCGCACCACGCTGTCGTTGCGCGACGTCAACGGCGACGGCGCGCCCGACCTGGTCGCGCAGCAAGGCGCCAGTCAGCACCTCAGCGTCGCGTACAACATGCCGGGCGCGACCTGGAACATCGGCTCCAACGAGCCGATCCACGGCGCGTTCTCCGCGATGGTGCCGTTCGGCCTCGCGTCGCCGCTCGAGCAGGTCCGCAGCGAGGTCACCAACTGGCAGTCCGACGGCTTCCTGCGCGGCGTGCGCGGCTCGGTGCGGCGCTTCGTCGACCTCGACGGTGACGGCACGACCGAGCTCGTGGTGCTGCCGACCAACGGCACCGTCACCGCGCCCGCGGTCGGCATGGAGACCTACCGCCTGTTCGGCGGCGGCTCGTCGATGCAGCAGGCGGCGCTCGGGTCCGAGTGGGAGCCGATCGAGGCCCAGGTCCGCGCCAACGGCCGCACCTGGGTCCGCGCCAGCGACTTCGTCGACGTGACCGGGGACGGTCGGCCCGACCCGATCGCGTACGACAGTAGCGGCGCGATGAACGTCCGCACCGACGGCGCCGACGGCGTCGCGCTGCGCCTGCTCACCAGCGTCGACAACGGCCGCGGCGGCGTGACCCGCTTCGAGTACGCGTGGTCGAACGACGCGAGCGTGGTCACGACCGGCGGCGCGATCCTCGGCGTGCGTCCGGTCGTCGCGCGGGTGATCGAGGCCGCGGGCTTCGGCCAGCCCGAGCGGCGCACCCGCTACCGCTACGAGGGGCCGATGCACGGCAAGCAGAGCGCGCGCGATCCGCGGGCGCCGAGCTTCCTCGGCTTCACCCGGGTGATCGTCGACGGCTCGGGCCAGCAGGGCGACGCCAGCGTGCGGATCGAGAAGACCTTCAGCTACGCACCGCTCCTGGCCGATCGCCAGGGCCGGCTTGCGACCGAGCTGACGTCGATCGCGAGCGGCACGACCTTCGCGCCGACCCGCCACGTCGAGCATGTCTACGGCGCGGGCTACGTCGGCGGCTTCGATTCGAGCGTCACCTTCGCGCAGCAGCGGATCGATCGAACCTGCGCGTTCGGCGCGACCGCGGCGGGCTGCGCGACCCAGGCGCCGACGCTCACGACGATCGAGACCTGGACGCCGTGGGCGCCGAGCGGCTTCCTCGCGCAGCTGTGGCAGCACACCCGCACCGAGACCCGCGACGGCGTCGCCGCGCCGCGCTACGCCAAGCGCGCCTACGAGATGCGGTGGACCGCGACCGACGCCCGGATGCTGCCGACACTCGACGAGCGCGGCCACGTCGCGACCGTCGATGTCGTCGGCGCCAAGACCACGACGATCTACGACGCCGCGGCGCTGCCGATCGAGACCCGCGTCTACAAGGACGCCACCACCTACGCGACGACCAAGCGACAGTTCCATCCGTCGGGGATGGTGTCGATCGTGCGGCGGCCCAACGAGGTCGCGGTCAATCACACCGCCGCCGAGATCACGTACTACGACGCGTTCGTCGTCCACTCGCGCGGCGGCGTCAACCAGGCCAACCACTCGCTGACCGAGGCCTACGATCTCGGCACCGGCGCGCTGATCCTGCGCAAGGGCGGCGGCTGGCGCGCCACCGCGACCCCGGGCGTCTACGCCGAGGATCAGGACGCGTGGACCATCGACGGCTTCGGCCGCGTGCTGACGCGTAGCGATTCGCTCGAGCCCCCCGCGGGATCGCTCGGCTACGACTACCGCGTCGTCGAGTGGATCGCCTACGCCGACACCGAGCAGCCCAACCGCCGCACCGTGACGCGGCTGCGCGACGTCGCGACCGGGCAGACCGTGATCGACGACGAGCGCTACGACGGCGCCGGCCGCGTCCTCGAGCAGGTCGCGCGGCGCCAGCTCGCCGGCCAGCCCGATGCCCGCACGCTCTACCGCTACGACGAGGGCGGCGCGCTGGCGCAGCTCGACGCGACCAGCCCCGCGACCGGGGCGCCCGTCGGCAGCTACGCGTCGACGACGTTCGCCCGAGACGGCCTCGGCCGCGTGATCTCGGTGGCGCGGCCCGACGGCTTCCGCGAGGAGCTGCGCTACGGCGGCCTCGACTCGATGGTGATCGAGCAGTCGATCACCGACGGCCAGGGCGCGCGAACCACGCTGCACAAGAACGCCTACGGCGAGCTGGTCGCGGTCGACGAGCACGTCGATCCGCCCGTCGGGCCGCCCCCGACCACGTCGTACGCCTACGACGGCCTCGGCCGGATGTGGCGCATCCTCGACGCCGACGGCGTCACGACCACGATGGGCCACGACTGGCGCGGCCTGCGCACGTCGGTGACCCGCGGCGCGCGCAGCTGGACCTACGCGTACGATCTCAACGGCAACCTGACGACGCAGCTCGAGCC
>JAYTAJ010000716.1:0-8245 GCA_043737575.1 Myxococcales bacterium
GCGACGAAGGACCAGCGCGGCCACGTCGCGGGCAACTTCGCGCTGGCGTGCGACTCGGCGGACACCGCGCAGAAGTCGACGATGTTCTGCGTCCGGACCGACACCCGCAACGGCGACGCGATGGTGGTCGATCTCGATCGCCTGCCGATCACCAGCGGCGCGTCGCGGGTGGCCGACGCACCCGCGGGCACCTACCAGACCGTGTGTGACTCGACGGTGACGCCGCAGAAGTCCGATTTCGGCTGCGTGCGGCTGCACACCGGCACGGGCGAGCTGGTGGTGCTGCGGCTGTCCGAGCTGCCGCACTGGCCGCGGTGAAGACGCTCGAGCGCTATCAGCTCGCGCTGCTGCTGGTGCTGGTGGCGGCGTGGTCGAGCCTGGCGCTGGCCGATCGCTTCGTCACTGATCCCGACAGCTACTTCCACGCCGGCGTCGCGCGGCGGATGCTCGAGGACGGCTGGCTGCGCCGCTTCGAGTGGCTGCCGTACTCGACGCTGCACGATCCGTATCCCGACATGTACCTCGGGCAGCACGTCGTGCTGATCCCGTTCGTCGGCGCGCTCGGCGTCGAGCTCGGCATGCGCATCGGCATCGTCGCGCTGTCGTCGGCGTTCGCGGTGAGCCTGCACCTGGTGCTGCGGCGGCGCGGCGTGCGGTGGCCGGCGCCGTGGATCGTCCTCGGGATCCTGGCGTGCCCGCTGGCGCTGACCTACGCGGTGTTCCTCAAGGGCGCGTCGACGTTCCTGGTGCTGTTGCCGTGGTTCGTCGACGCGGTGTGGTCGGGCAACCGGCGCCGCACCTTCGTCCTGGCGTGGCTGTCGGTCTACGTCTACGTCGGCGCCACCGTGCTGGTGCCGTTCGCGCTGGTGCACCTGGTGGTGGTGCGGTGGTGGGACGGCCGCTGGGACGCGCGCTGCGTCGGCGCGACCGTCGCCGGGCTCGCGGCGGGGATGCTCCTCAATCCGATGTGGCCGGCCCACTGGAGCTACGTGATCGCCGAGCTGCGGACGATCTTCGCGCGCGATCCGTCGCTGATCCCGGGCGAGTATCGCGGCGCCGAGTGGGTCGCGCTGACCGGCGAGCTGCTGGTGCGGCTGTGCGGCGCGGCGCTGGTGGCGTGGTTCGTCGTGCTGGTGCGCCAGCTCGGGCGCGCGGCGCGGGTGTCGGCGACGGCGGCGAGCGGATCGATCGCGGCGCTGGGCCTGCTCGGCGCCGGGCTGGTGGCGGGCACGAAGATGGTCGAGCTGTTCCTGGTCTTCTCGCTGCTGACGTTGCCGCAGCTGGCCGAGCAGATGCGGCCGTGGTCGCGGTGGCTGGTCGGCGCGGTGGTCGCGGCGGCGATCGCGGCGGCGGCGTGGTCGGTGACCGATCTGCGGGCGCAGCTGGCGACGCCGGGGCTGGTGCGATCGGCCGACTACGCGATCATGGCGGCCTGGCTCGACGAGCGCACCGCGCGTCACGAGATGATCGTCGCGCCGTGGGACGACATGCCCGGGCTGTTCGCGTTCGGCGGCGATCAGCGCTACGTCGCGGGGCTGAACGTGCAGTTCCTCCGCGATCACGATCCGAAACGCTTCGAGGCCTACGCGTTCCTCTATCGCGGCGTGATCTCCGATCCCGAGCAGACGATGATCCAGTTCTTCGACGGCGCGCGCGTCATCCTGGTGCGCCGCCTGCCGCACCTGCCGGGCGAGCCGGCGCTGACCGAGCGGTTGGCCCGCAGCGCCGCGTTCGAGGAGCTGGCCGGGCCGACGCCCGCGTGGCGGGTGTTCCGCCGCAAGGTGCCATGACGCGGCTGTCGATCGTGATCCCGGCCTACGACGAGGCGGCGCGGCTGGGGCCGACCCTGGCGCGGGTCGCGGCGTTCTTCGCTGGCGAGGCCGCCGCGATCGAGGTGATCGTCGTCGACGACGGCTCGCGCGACGCCACCGTCGCGATCGCCGAGGCCGCCGGCGTGCGGGTCGTGCGTCACGCCGCGAACCGCGGCAAGGGCGCGGCGGTGCGGACCGGCGTGGTGGCGGCGCGCGGCGCGCGGATCCTGGTGTGCGACGCCGATCTGGCGACGCCGATCGAGGCGGTGACGCAGCTCGAGGCCGCGCTCGACGCCGGCGCCGATGTCGCGATCGGCTCGCGCCATGTCGCCGACGCCCGCATCGAGGTCGCGCAGCCGTGGCATCGCCGCGTGCTCGGCGCCGGCTTTCGCGTGCTGGTGCGGCGCGGTCTCGGCATCGCCGCGCGCGACACCATGTGCGGCTTCAAGCTGTTCACCCGCGACGCGGCGCGGGAGCTGTTCGCGCGGGCCCGGGTCGATCGCTGGGCCTTCGACGTCGAGCTGCTCTACCTCGCGCGCGATCGGTTCCGCGTCGTCGAGGTCCCGGTCGCGTGGCGCCACGTCGAGGGCTCGCGGGTCGTGGTCGGCCTCGCGGGCGCGCGCGCGGTGCTGGATCTGATCGCGATCAGGGCGCGCGGCCGCGGCTGAACGCGGCGGCGTGGCCGTGCTCGATCGCGGTGGCGACCAGCGCGTCGGTCATGCCCGGCAGCGCGCGCGCGTGCGCCAGCTCGGTGGTCGCGGTGACCGCCGAGAACAGCGTGTTGTCGGTGTTGATGCACGCGCGGACGCCGCGGGCGAGCCAGCGCGGCAGCGGATGATCGGCGACGCGCGCGATCGCGCCGGTGTGCAGGTTCGACGTCAGGCACGCCTCGATCGTCACGCCGCGCTCGATCACCAGCTCGACCAGCGCGGGATCGTCGAGGAGCGTGGTGCCGTGGCCGATGCGCTCGGCGCCGAGCTGCTCGATCGCGGCGCGGATCTCGGCGGCCGGGCGACCCTCGCCAGCGTGGACGGTGCGGCCGAGGCCGTGGTCGGCGGCGCGATGGAACGCGGGCGCGTAGCTCGCGAGATCCCAGCGGTGACCGGGCGTCGGCCCGCCCGCGAGATCGAGGCCGACCACGCCCGGGCGCGCCGCGCCGTCGGCGACCAGCGCGTCGGCGATCGCCGGATCGTCGCCGTAGAGCGCGCACAGCACCAGCCCGGCGCGGCCGGCGATCCCGTCGAGCGCGGCGTCGATCACCGCCGCGATCGGGTGGCCGTGGAGCTGCGGCGCGAAGCGGACCTCGAGCGTGGTGACGCCGTCGGCCGCGGCGTCGTCGCACAGCTCGGCGGCGACGCGGCGGATCGCGGCGAGGTCCTGCAGCACCGCCAGCGTGATCCGGAAGCACGCGAGGGCGTCGGCGAGGCCCATCGCGGGACGGAACCCGAGGTCGGCCGGCACCGCGATCCCGGCGCGCGCCGCGAGCTCGGCCAGGGTCGCGGGCCGCAGCGAGCCGTCGAGGTGGCGGTGGAGATCAGCGAGGCCCGACACCCGGCGATGCTAACCCGCGTGCTAGGTTTCGCGCGTGGCAACGCCCGAGCTGCTCGACGAGATCGCGGCGATCGCCCGGGGCTGGCTCGAGGCGCTGTTGCGCCGCACCGCTCGCGCCGCCGAGACCGTCGACGGCGTGCCGCGGTCGCGCTACTCGGTGTCCGCCGCCGACGTCGTGCGCATCCTCGATCAGGCGCCGCGCGAGCCGGGCACGAAGCTCACGCTCGACGCGCGCTGGCAGGCGCTGGCGACTGGCGACAATCGCCTCGCCGCGCTCGCGGTCGGACTCGGCCTGTCGGATCGCGATCTGCGGATCGTCGCGGCGTCGATGGCGCCCGAGCACGACGGCGATCTCGAGCGCGCGTACGCGTTTGCGTGGGACGACTTCACGCGCAAGCGACCCGACGCCGGCTTCCTGGTCGAGCTGGTCGGTGGCGACGACGTCGCCGAGCGGGCCGCGGTGCGCGCCGCGCTCGCCCCCGACGCGGCGCTGCGGCGGCTGCGGGTGCTGCTGATCGGCGCGCCCGCCGACGCCGATCTGACGCCACCGGCGCGGCGCACCACCCGCCTCGCCGATCGCGTGATCGGCTTCCTGCAAGGCGACGACGGCCTCGATCCGATGCTCGACGGGCTGGTCACGCTGCCCGCGGCCGCGGCGGTCGACGATCTGGTCGCGCCGACGGCGGTCGTCGAGCTCGGCCGCCGCGCGATCGCCCCGACCGGCGACGCCCCGGCGCGGGTCCTCATCCATGGTGCGCCCGGCATCGGCAAGACGCTCCTGGTGCGCGCGATCGCGACCGAGGCCGGCCGCCCGGTGGTGCGCGTCGACGTCGCCGAGCTGGTGCGCACGCCGGATCGCCTCGACGAGCGCCTGGCCCGGGTCGCCCGCGAGGCCGGGCTGCGCCGCGCGGTGACGCTCTACCACGGCGCCGGCGCCCTCGACGATCTGCCGCCCGCCTTGGCCGAGCGCTTCGCCGAGCTGATCCGCCGCTCGCCCGGCCCGGTGGTCTTGTCGGCTCACACCCGACCGCCGTGGCTGTCGCCCGCGGTGCCCGAGCTGGTCGAGGTCGCGATGGCGTCGCCGACGTTGCGCGAGCGCATCGAGCTGTGGCGACGCGGGCTCGAGCGCGTCGGCGGTGCGAGCCTGGTGCGCGACGACGACATCCGCGAGGTCGCGGCCCGCTTCGCCCTCGGTGGTGCCGCGCTGCGCCGCGCCGCCGAGCGCGCGGTCAGCCAGGCCCGGCTGCGCGCCGCGTCGGAGCTGACCCTCGCCGAGCTCGGCGAGAGCGCGCGGCTGATGCTGCAACATCGGCTCGGCACCGTCGCGCGCCGCATCGAGCCCGGCTTCAGCTGGGACGATCTGGTCCTGCCCGAGGACACCCGCGACACCATCCGCGAGCTGGTGAGCTTCTCGAAGTACCGGGCGCCGCTCCTCGAGGACTGGGGCTGGGGCAAGAAGCTGCCGTACGGTCGCGGCGTGTCGGCGATCCTCGCGGGGCCGCCCGGGACCGGCAAGACCATGGTCGCGCAGCTGCTCGCGAAGGAGCTGGGCTACGACCTCTACTTGATCGAGCTGGCGCAGGTCGTGAACAAGTACGTCGGCGAGACCGAGAAGAACCTGGCGCGGGTGTTCGACGAGGCCGAGCACTCCCACGCGATCTTGTTCTTCGACGAGGCCGACGCGCTGTTCGCCAAGCGCACCGAGGTGAAGAGCTCGAACGATCGCTACGCCAACCTCGAGGTCAACTACCTCCTGCAGCGCATGGAGACGTACAGCGGCGTCACCTTGCTCGCGACCAACCTCGAGCAAGGCATCGACGAGGCGTTCAAGCGCCGCGTCCGCTTCACGATCCAGTTCGAGCTGCCCGAGCCGCCGGTCCGCGAGGCGCTGTGGCGCAGCATGTTCCCGCCCCAGACCAAGGTCGCCGACGACATCGACTGGGCGCGCCTCGCGTCGCGCTTCGAGATGTCGGGCGGCTACATCAAGAAGGCCGCGCTGCGCGCCGCGGCGCGCGCGATCGCGCGCGGTCCCACCACCGTCATCACCGCCGCGGATCTGGATCTCGCGGCGCAGCTCGAGTATCGCGAGATGGGCCGCGTCGGTTAGACCGGAGCCCCTCAGACCGGAGTGAGCTCCTCAGACCGGAGTCAGCGCCGCGTCGGTCTCGTCCTGGTGGGCGACGACCTCCTCGGCGACCGTCGCCAGCTTCTTCGCGCCCTCGCGCGCCGCCGCGACCGTCTCCGGACCGATGCGACCGTCGACCGAGATCCCGTTGGCCTGCTGCCACGCGACGATCACCGTCGGATCGACCGTGCCGTCGAACAGCCGCAGCTCGCTGCCCGCGTGCTGGATGAACTCGTCGACCAGCTCGGGGTGACGCTCGTTGTACTCGCGGGCCTTGCCGACCCACTCCTCTTCCTGCTGGGCCTTGGGCTGCTCGATGACCTGCTCGACCGCGGCCTCGGAGATCGGCTCCTGCACGACCGCGGCCTCGGGCGCCGCCGCCTGCTGGTCCTCGGCCTGGATCTCGATCGCCTTCTCGACGGTCTCGGCGCCGACCGACTGGGTCGCCTCGACGATCACCTGGGCCCGGACCTCCGGCGCATCCTCGAGCGTGGCGGCCAGCATCTGCTCGTCGCCTGGCTTCATCTGCTCGACGACCTCGACCTGGGCCGCCAGCTCGGGCGCGGGCGCGACCTCGGTCGAGACGTCGGTGGTCGCGGCGACCGCGGTCTCGTTCTCCATCTGCGCGGTCGTGAACGCGACGTCGCTGTCGGCCTCGGTCGACGCCGCGGTGGTCTCGGCGACCGCGGTCTCGCCGCCGATCATCGCGTCGATGAAGCCCTCGTCGCGGCGCTCGCGATCCTTCATCGCGGCGTCGTACAGCTCGAGCGCGGCTTGCACGCACGAGTTGCCGAGGCTGGCGCTGGCGGCGGCGATGAGCTGATCGTGCAGCTCGGGATAGTCGATGAGCATCTGTGCCAGTCGCCCGTGATCGAGCGAGTCGAGCGCAGCGACCTGCACCATCGCTCGCTCCTGCGCGACCGAGAGCCCACCATCTTTGGGCTGCTCGAACTGTTGCTCGGGCTGCTGCTGCTGCTCTTCCTCGAAACCGTCATGGGTGCGGGTCATGGGATGCCTCCGGCGGCCTACAGAATACGGGGGCGGACGCGGTTTTCTCCCCCGCCGTCATCCTATTGCATTTCGAAGGGCTGCGATCGAGCCTCGGACATGGCGAAGAACCTGGGGGGAGCCGTGATCGCGCTCCTCGAGCACGAGCGGGTCGACCTGCGGGCGTCGGCGGCGATGGTCCTGGGCGAGGTCGGCAAGGGCGACGACGCGGTGCAAGCGGGGTTGATCGCACGCCTCGACGACGACGATGGCGTGGTGCGTCGCATCGCGCTCGAGGCGCTGGTCGCCCACGGCGCGACCGGCCTGGCGCCGCACCTGGTCGCGATCCTGAAGCGCGACGACAGCGTGCTTGCCGAGCGCGCGGTGGAGGTGCTGGCGAGCCAGGGCGCGGCCGCCGAGACCGCGCTGCGCAAGGAGCTGGGCAACGGTCCGACCGCGGCGCGCCGCGCGATCGCGCAGCTGTTGATCGCGCGCGGCACCACCGCGGCGATCGACGCGATCCTCGATCAGCTCGGCGATCACGAGCTGGGCGAGCACGCGCTGCAGCTGGTGCGCGCCGCGCTCGACGGCGGCGACGACAAACTCGGCGAGGTGGTGTGGAAGTCGGCGACCGCGCGGGTCGGCGACAGCGGCAAGCGCCTCGACAAGGCGCTCGCGCCCGCGAAGCCGAAACCCGGCAAGGCCAAGGCCGGCGCGGCGGCGCCGCCCGCCGATCTGACCCGCGACCCCGAGGTCGCGCCGATCCTCGCCGAGCACACCGCGCTCCTGCGCTTGCTCGGCTACCTGGCGCGGCCGCAGTCGCAGAGCCTGCTGGTCGCCCAGGCCCAGCCCGAGCGGGTGCGGCCGGTGCGGTTCGCCGCGATCGCCGCGCTGCGCCGCATCGTCGCGTCGAGCGACGCCAAGGGCACCGAGACCGCGATCGAGGCGCTGATCGACTACGCCGATGGCGACGATGGCGGCGTCGCTCAGGTGGCGATCGATACGCTGCGCGGCGCGCGCATCCCCGAGCGGCTCGCGAAGCCGTTCGCCGCGCTCGCGAAGTCGAAGAACCCGGCGGCGCAGAAGCTGGCGATGGAGCGGCTGCCCGCGGGCGGCGGCGCCGGCGCGGTGAAGGCGCTGATCGAGGCGCTCGGCGGCGACGACGTCACCGCCCGCGACGCGGCGGCGCGCGGTCTGGCCCGGGCGCCCGAGGCGGTGCTGGCCCTGACGCGGGCGCTGCTCGCCGCGACCGACGAGCCCATCGCGCGGCGCTACGCGGGCGCGCTGCGGGCCCACCGCGGCCACGTCTCGGCGGCGGCGCTCGACGAGCTGGTCGCGACCGCGCACCATCACCTCGAGCTGCACGGCAAGGGCAAGGCCACCGCCGACACGATCTTGCTCGAGCGCGTCGTCGCCGAGCTGATCGCCGATCTGGCGCCGACCCGCCACGTCGAGCTGTTGTTCGAGCGGGCGCGACGGCTGCGCAAGGCCGGCAAGGCGATCGAGGCGTTCGGCGCGCTCAAGCCCCTGCTGCGCAGCCGCGCCGATCTCGACGCCGCGATCGACGACGACGCCCGGTTCTTCCTCGCGGTGCTCGGCCTCAAGGCGGCGGGCTCGGCGATCTTGCGAGCGTCGCACGCCGACGATCCGGTGCTCGCGCAGTTCGCGCGGCTCGCGGCCAACGGCTACGCGGTCGGCAAGAAGCTCGGCAAGGAGAAGGACGTCGAGGACGACGAGATCTACGGCCTCGGCTTCCGCCTGCTCGAGTCGG
>JAYTAJ010000717.1:0-3615 GCA_043737575.1 Myxococcales bacterium
TCAGTAGGGCGTGCCGGCCGGCGGCGTGTTGACGCGCCGACGAGCGGCGTCGTCCATCACGACGTTGCCGCGGTTGTCGGTCTTGATGTCGGCGCCGGCCTCACCGGTCGAGTCGACATCGGCGGCGCCGAGGGTCTTGAAGATCTCCTTGGCCTTGGTGGTCCACTCGCTGTTGTCGGAGTGGACCGACACCAGGATGCCGCCGGCCTTGACGATGCCCTCGTAGCGCTTGGCCTCGTACTCGGGGATGCCCATGCCGACCAGCGCGCCGGTCAGACCGCCGACCGCGCCACCGACGCCAGCGCCCGCGAGCGCCGCCATGATCGGACCGGCGGCGATGAACGGGCCAAGGCCCGGGATCGCCAGCGCGCCGATGCCGACCAGCCAGCCGAGCGTGCCGCCGAGGACCGCGCCCGTCCCGGCACCCGCGGCCGCGCCCTCGGGCGCCTTGGTGTGCTTCTCGTGGGCGAACTCCTTGGTGCTGTCGCTCTGCGGGAACAGCACCGAGATGTCGTTGTGGCGAAAGCCGTGGCGCTTGAACTCCTCGACCGCGCGCTCGACCTGGAGACGATCACGGAAGATGCCAAAGACAGCGGTATTCTTGCCGGCCATAAATCCTCTTTACGTTGGAGTGTGTGTCAGTTGCGAAACGGGTTGTAGATGAGTGTCATTCGGGCTGCGCTACGGCGCGATCTCGAGCTCGCTCACGACGTTCTTCTCGCCGACCACCGCGATCGCCTTCTGCTCGACCGTGGTCTTCTCGGCGGCGCTGCCGACCGGACCCTTCAGGGTCACGATGCCGTGGGCGGCGACGATCTTCACGTTGTGGGCGTTGGTCGACAGGTTGCCGTCGTCGACGACCGCCTGGCGGATCTTCGCCATGATGTCGGTGTCGCTCTGGGCCATGCCGGCGTGCTGCGCCGTGGTCTCGGTGTCCTTGCGGTCGCGCTCGTTGGTGCCGGTGTTGTCGGCCGGCCGCTGCTCGAGGACCTTGGTCTTCGACTGGTCGTCGGCCTTCTCCGCGTTCGACTTGCAGCCGACCGTGGTCAGCCCCAGCGCGAGCGCAAGCGCGCTCACAATTCTCATCGTCTTCATGAGTTCTTCCTTTGTCCGAGGTGGGCGAGCGTCGGTGTCACACCGTCGCGGTAGCGCGCGCCCGAGGGCGCCATACGCGCTTCTTTGGCTTGTGCCGCCGTGAGATGCAGACCCTGGGCCAGCGCGCCGTGATAGGACCCACGGATGCGAACCTCATGGATGATCGTGCTCGGCTGTGGCCTGACCCTGGCCGCGTGCAAGAAGGAAGCGGCGCCGCAGCCTGCGCCCGCGGTGGTGGTCGCCGATGCCGCGGTGGCGGTGGCGGTGGCGGTGCCCGATGCCGGCGAGGCGCCGCTGTCGCCCGCGATCCCCGCGGGCAAGCTCGGCGTCCAGGTGATCGATCTGCAGTACGGCGGGTTCGAGCAGCCGGGCCTGCCCGCGATCCGCGACGACGGCAGCGCGATCGTCGTGACCTCGGCCGGCGATGACGGCGGCCGCGGCTACCTCGACCTCGAGCTCCTGGTGCTCGACGGCACGACCGGCGCGGTGACCAAGACGCACGTGCTGGCCGATCCCAACGAGACCAGCGCCGCCGACGACCAGGATCCCGCCAAGCTCGACGCCATCGCGCGCACCCGCATCGCCGAGGCCAACGCGACGTTCGCGACCGGCACCTGGCGGACGATGGTCGCCGACCCCGACCTGACGTTCGCGCTCGATCAGGCCAAGGGCAACGTCACGATCGCGCGCGGCGGCAAGACCATCGCGACCGCGTCGGTGGCCAAGCTCCTGCCCAAGGCCAAGCCGCCCGCCGGCGACGAGGGCTGCGGCAGCGAGGACGCGCGCCTCGCCGGCGCCTACGTCGACGCGGCCAGCAAGCGCGCGCTGATCGAGATCGGCTACAGCGCCGGCGGCCACAACTGCGGCGCCGCTGGCCCGGCCTACGCGGTCGTCGCGATCCCGTAGTCGCGCTCAGTCGACGCGGTGCAGGCCGACCGTCGGCTTGCCGGTCGGCGCCAGGTCGACGACGAGGAAGTGACGGCCGATGCCGTCCCAGCGCTCGGGCATCGCGCCGCCGCCGCCCGAGATGAACGCCGGGATGCCGGCGTTGTCGAAGGACAGGTAGCTGTGGACGTGGCCGTACAGGGTCAGGTCGACCTTGCCGGCGGCGAGCTTGCCGAGCAGGCGGTGGCCGTCGAAGCGGCTGCGGAACGAGCCGTAGCGGATGCCGACCGGATCGATCGGCGGGAAGTGGGTGAGGAAGACGTGGGTGCGATCGACCGCGGCGTCGAGCCAGCCGTCGAGCTGGTCCTCGACGATCGGATCGAGCCCGGCGTCGCCGGAGTCGACGAACGTGAACGCGATGCCGCGGAACCCGAACTGGAAGCTGGCGCGGCCGTAGCGCTCGAAGTAGCGCTTGGGATCGGCCCACAGCTCGTGGTTGCCGAGCGTGGTGTAGAACGGCACGGGCAAGGTCTCGAGCTGGCGCGCCATGAGGTCGTACTCCTCGACGAGCGATCGATCGGTGATGTCGCCCATGCACACGACGAAGCGCGGCGCGGTGGTCATGATCTCGCGGAACACCTCGTCGACCGTCGGCAGCGCGGTCTGGATGTCGGCCATCGCGACGAAGCGCAGCGGCCCCGGCGATGGGTCGGGCGGCGCCAGGTGCAGCGCGTGCGTGCCCGCGGCGAGCGTGACCTCGTGGATCATCACGGTCGGGCGCGGCCGCGGCAGCTCGGCGCCGATGGTGACGGTGGCGCTGGTCAAGGCCGCGTCGGGCAGGACGTTCTCGACGGTGATGCGCCACGGACCGGCGGCCGCGGCGTCGACGGTGACCGTCAGATCGAGCACGGGCGC
Organism: Myxococcales bacterium; assembly: GCA_043737575.1. Lineage (GTDB taxonomy): Bacteria > Myxococcota_A > Polyangia > Haliangiales > Haliangiaceae > UBA2376. Next base: position 2,896 of record JAYTAJ010000717.1, read on the forward strand.
CGACGCCCACAGCGCGAGCCGACCGGGCTCGATCGGGCGGATCGCGGCGAGGCCATCGTCGACGTCGACGGTGAGGCCGGCCGCGGCGGCGTGGCCGATGTCGGCCTCGGCGAGGGCGCGCTGCTCGGCGGGCCGGGTGCAAGCAGCGGCGGCGGCGAACGCCGACACGAGCGCGAACGCGAGGGTGATCCAGGGGCGTGTGGTCATCGATCGATCTCCTTGCGGACGCCGACGGTCGTGATCCAGCCGCTGCCGATCTCGAGCTGCGCGACCACCGCGACGCCGCGCGCGACGACGACGTCGGCGTTGGTGCCGACGCTGCCGAAGAAGCCCGCGGCGCGGCCGGCCGGCAGCCCACCCGCGAGCTGATCGCGACGGTGATCGTACCAGACCGCGAGCTCGCCCCGGTCGCACGGCAGGTACGCGCCCCAGGTGAAGCGCGACAACAAGATCGCGTTCACGTCGGTGCCGCCCCCGGGACGGTAGGTCGCGGTCTCGAGGCCGAGGCCCTCGCTGAGCTGGAAGAACGTGCCGCGCAGGTTGCGATCGACCAGCGCCAGATCGACGCGGGCGCGCAGCTCGACCTCGATCGTGCCGAGCGTGATGCGATCGTCGCGCTCGCGCACCAGCTGCCACGCGCTGCGGGCCTCGAGGTAGGTCGCGTTGTGGCGCGCGCTGACCGTGCGGTCGTCGCCGCGTCGGCCCCACAGCCGCGCGCCC
>JAYTAJ010000718.1:0-8243 GCA_043737575.1 Myxococcales bacterium
GATCACCGACAGCCCGGGGACGTGGGCGTAGAACGACTCGAGGGCCTGGCTGTGCTGCGACCCGACTTGCACCGCCGGGCCCGACGGGCCGCGGAACACGATCGGGATGTTGAACTGGCCACCGCTCATCTGAAAGATCTTCGCCGCGTTGTTGATGATCTGATCGATCGCGACGAGCGAGAAGTTGAACGTCATGAACTCGATGATCGGCCGCAGCCCGACCATCGCGGCGCCGACGCCGATGCCGGCAAAGCCCATCTCGGCGATCGGTGCGTCGATCACGCGGCGCTCGCTGAAGCGCTGGAGCAGGCCCTGGGTCACCTTGTAGGCGCCGTTGTAGTGGCCGACCTCCTCGCCCATGATGAACACGTCGGGATCGCGATCCATCTCCTCGCGCATCGCCTGGTTGAGGGCCTCGCGGTAGCTGATGACCGTCATCACGAACCCTTCATGACGTAGGGGAGGTAGGCGTCGGCGGCGGGGCTGTCCTCGGCGAACTTCACCGCGTCCTCGATCTCGGCCTTCACGTCGGTCTCGAGATCGTCGAGGCGCTCGGGCGCGAGGCCGAGCTCGAGCAGGTGGGCCCGAGCCTTGCCGAGCGGATCGCGGCGCTTCCACTCCTCGACCTCATCCTTGGTGCGGTAGAGGCCGGGGTCGCTCATCGAGTGACCGCGGAAGCGGTAGGTCACGACCTCGACCAAGGTCGGCTCGCCGGTCGTGCGCGCGCGCTCGACCGCGTCGGCGATGCGGCGCTTGACCTTGATGACGTCGTCGCCGTCGAAGCGATCGCGCGGCATGCCGTGGGCGAGGGCGCGCAGCGACACGTCCTCGACCGCGAGCGACCGGTACAGCGGCGTGCCCATCGAGTACTGGTTGTTCTCGCAGATGAACACGACCGGGCACTTCCACAAGGCGGCGAGGGCGAGGCCCTCGGCGAAGCCGCCGATCGTCGACGAGCCCTCGCCGAAGAAGCACAGCGTGACCCGGCCGTCGTTGCGGTAGCGCGACGCGAACGCCGCGCCCGCGGCGAGCGGCACGTGGCCGCCGACGATGCCGTAGCCGCCGAGGAAGTTGGTGGCCTTGTCGAACAGGTGCATCGAGCCGCCGAGGCCCTTCACCAGCCCGGTCTTCTTGCCGTACAGCTCGGCCATGATCGGCCGCGCCGCGACGCCCTTGGCGTAGGCGTGACCGTGCTCGCGATAGGTCGCGACCACGTAGTCCTCGGGCTTGAGCGTCGCGATCGCGCCGACGCACACCGCCTCCTGACCGATGATGAGGTGGAGGAAGCCGCCGATCTTGCCTTGCGAGTAGGCCTTGGCGGACGCCTCTTCGAGGCGGCGGATCGCGAGCATCTGCCGGTACAGCGGCTGCAGCTCGTCGACGGTGGTCGGCAGGGGCAGATCGGCTTCGATCCGCGCCGTGTCGGGGGTCGTCATGGGTTGCCGACCATAGCGAGTTGTCGGGACGGTGGCACGCGCGCGGGGCGGGATTGCGCAGGTCGCCGAGCGAGTCCGATGCGCTCAGAAGCGGAGGTCGAGCGTGACCGCGCCGCCCGCGCCGATCGACGTGCCGCGCGCGCTGGTGAGGTAGCCGCCGCTGTTGCCGAAGGCGCTGACGCCGACCTGGGTGTAGCCGAGCGGCAGCTTGTCGAAGAAGAACGAGCCGCTGCTGCACGGCACCGGGCGGATGCCGTGCTCGGCGGCGACCGACGGATCGCCGACCAGGACCTCGAGCTCGCTGATGCCGTCGCACGCGCCCGCGACGTTGGCGGCCTGGCCGCGGATGGTCCAGTGGATGCGCAAGGCGTACGCCTGCGACGTGCACTCGCCGATGCGGGTACACACCGCGTCGCCGCAGTCGGAGTCGACGCGGCACGAGTCGTCACCGACCGGCGTGAAGCACCCGGAGCCCAGGAATGCGGCGAGGACGAGCGCGCGCATGGCGATCACCGTAACACGCGACGCCCGCGCGAGCTTCCCGCGATTTTGTCAGCGCGGCGAGGACCCGAAGGGGTCCGAGGCAGAGTTACCGCGGTGGCACGACGTAGATCGGATTCGCGTAGATCCACGGCAGCTCGCGATCGGCGGCGCTGGTGCCGAGGCGGCCGAGGTAGGGGCCGAGGTGACGCGGCGCGATCAGGATCTCGACGCGGTACGCGCCCGGCTGATCGAGGGCCGTGGTCAAGGTCGGACCGGGACCGGCCGCGACCTCGGTGACGCCGTTGCCATCGACGCGCAGGATGCGCGCGCGGATGGTCGGGACCGGCAGGACCTCGGCGCGCTCGAACACCGTCGGCACGGTGACGGTCAGCTGGTAGCCGGCGTCCGACGCCAGCTCGGCGCCGAGCTCGGCGGTCAGCGCGCCCGCGGCGGCGTGGACGTCGAAGCCGACCGGGGTGCCGAGCAGCTCGAACACGACGAACATGCGGCCGGCGGCGAGGGCGGCCTCGACCGCGATCGGATCGTGCGGCGCCGCGACCAGCGCGACGTTGCCGAACCACTGCATCATGCGGCGGTACGAGTCGCCGCGATCGCCGTCGCGCAGCAGGATCGGCAGCGCGTTCTCGTGGGCGTCGGTGCCGGCGCTGCCGCTGACCCGCAGGCCGAGGCCGAGCAGCTGGTTCCACCGCGCGATCGCGGGCGCCGACGGCTCGAGGAACGCGACCAGCGCGAGGTCGGGCTCGGGCGAGCCGGGGTTGGTGTCGGCGAACTCGGCGACCGCGCTGATCGCGCCGCTGGGATCGAGGCCGAGCCAGTCGCGGCGGATGTCGGGATCGAGGTTGGCGTGGAGGTTGTAGATCTCGATGCCGTCGGGCGCGAGGGTCGCCAGCTCGGCGGTGGTGCGCTGCTCGGTGTGCGGGATCCAGACCAGCGCGCCGGCGTCGTGCATCGCCGCGACGTCGGCCGGGGTGTCCCCGTTGTAGATCGCGCGGCGCTCGGCGACGGTGCCCGCGACGTGGCGGTCGAGCATGATCGGCATGAGCGGGTTCTCGCCGCCGACGGTGATCTGGACGATGTGGCCGTTGTCGCAGCGCATGCGCGTCGCGATCGGCCCGCCGTTCGCCAGGATCACCTCGTCGTCATCGCGCGGCGAGAACAAGGTCGCGAACGGCTCGTCGGCCATGGAGTCGTCGTGATCGGTGAGCGCGGCGTAGTCGATGCGATCGACGCACAAGGCGGCGCGCAGGCGGGCGAGGCAGACCTCGTCGACCGCGCCGCCCGGGCGCGGATCGCCATCGCAGGCGTCGTGGGAGAACGGCGAGTGCAGGTGGATGATGCCGCGCATCGGCGTGAGGCCGCGCCGCACGCCCATCGTGGTCGCGGGCGGCAGGCCGGGGCGCCACGCCGGGAGCGTCGACGCGTCGGGGATGGAGGAGCCGTCGTCGCCGCATCCGAGCAGCGACGCGGCGACGGCAAGGAACGCCAGGCGCATCGGCGGGACGCTACACCTTTGGCCGACGGCGAGCGTGGAAAAGCCGCGCCGCCGCGCCATGCTGTGCGGGTGCGTCGCGCGATCCTCGTCGTCGTCGTCCTCGGCGGCGTCGCGGCGTGCGGGTCGGGCGGCGGCGGCGGTGGCGGTGGCGCGGCGACCGTCGACGCGGCGGTGGCGATGGACGCGGGGGTCGACGCCGCGGTGGCGGTGCCGCTGGTGCCGGTCGCGCCCGCGCGATCGCTCGCGACCGACGCCGAGCGCGCCGCGGTGATCGCGCGGCTGGCGCCGTGGCTCGACGCCCAGAACCGCGGCGACTGGAAGGCGTTCCAGGCGCTCTACGCGCCGCGCTTTCGCGGCGTGCGCCACGCCCAGGGCGAGGCGGTGCGGCTCGATCGCCGGGCCTGGCTGCGCGAACGCGCGGCGCTGTTCCAGCGGCCGATGCGGGTCGCGATCACCGAGCTGGTGGCGTACGAGGCCGGCGATCGGGTGCAGGTGTTCGCGACGGTCACGCGCGATCACGGCCGCCGCCACACGGTGGCGACCGCGAACCTGGTGCTGGTCGGCTCGCAGCTGGTGCTCGAGGAGATCCTGGCGCCGCGTCCGGCGGTGGCGGCGCCGCCGACCGGGGCCGCGGGGCGCGACGGCTACGGCTACGATCACGCGGCGACGATCGCGGCGATGCGGGTCGCGCCGGTCAGCGAGGGCGCGGCGCTGATCGCGCAGCCGGCGCGGGCGCTGCCGCCGATCGAGCTGGCGGTGACCGAGGCGATCGTCGACGCGGTGACCGGGCGCATCGGCGCGGCGCGGGTGATCGGTCGGCTCGCGCCCGACGATCCGCTGGCGGCGGTGGTCGGGCAGCCGATCGTCGTGCTCGATCGGACGATGGCCGAGCAGTGTCGCGGGACGCTCGGCGCGCTGACGGTGCGCGCCGCCCACGCGCTCCCCGCGGCGGTGCCCCTCGACGCCGCCGCGGCCGCGGTGTGGCAGCTCGGCGGCCACGTCGTCGCCGCCGTGGTCGACGCGCCATGCGCGGGGCCGTTCGTCCGGGGACCGGACGCAGCGCCGCTGGCGTTTCCGATCGTCCACAACCAGGAGATCCCGGTCGGCGTGCTGCAGGCGATCGGCGCCGCCCTCGGCGAGCGCGGCGCCGCGGTCGAGGTCAGCGCCGAGCTGGGGCCGACCCGCGCCGCGGGCTTCGCGCTCTACACGCTGTCGACGCCGGCCCGCTGCGACGTGCCGACCACCGCGGCGCGCGTGCTGTACGCGGCGCACCGCGACGGCCGCCAGTGGAACGTCGCGCGGGTCGCGACCCTCGCGGGCACCGATCCGTCGATGCGGGTGATCGATCTCGACGGCGACGGCGCCCTCGACGCGATCCTCGCGGGCGCGGCCTTCGTCGGCGGTCGCCTCGACGTCCGCGATCCGATCCTGGCGGCGTCGTGGCCGGCCGGGCTCAGATGTGGGCGATGATGGGGCGGCGACTGACCCGGCCGTAGACCACCAGGACCGCGGCGAGCGCGACGCACATCGACGCGATCAGCGACCACAGCAAGAGGTGCTGATCGCGGATCGCGTCGAACAGCGAGCCGCCGACCAGCGGCGCGAACGCGACGCCGACGGTCTGCGACCACGACACCAGGCCGAACGACTGGCCGAGCCGGGCCGCGTCGCCGCTGTGGGCCGCGGCGGTCTGGTGGGCCGGCGCGAACAGCACCTCGCCGACGGTGATGACCGCGATCGCCGCCATCGCCGACAGCACGCCGACCGCGAGGCCGATCATCACGTAGCCGAGCGCGAACACCAGGGCCGCGATCGGCAAGACCCGCACGATGCCGAACCGGTTGATCGCGCCGAGCGCGGGCCACTGCAGGAGCAGCACGAGCGAGCCGTTGACCGCGTAGGTGAGCCCGATCTCGGCCTTCGACAGATCGAGCTCGTCGGCGAGGTAGACGGTGAACAGCGTGAACATCTGGGTGTGCGCGAGCGCGAACAGCACGGTCGCGATCAGGAGCGTCAGCATCGGCGGATGCGCGATCGCCTCGCGCAGCGCGTCGTGCAAGCGGACCCGCTCGAGGCTGGCCGCGGCCGGGCTGGCGGCGTGCTCGATGCGGAAGCACAGCGCCGCCGCGCCGATCATCCCGGCCGCCGCGAGGAAGAACACCGCGCCGTAGGGCATGACCGTCGCGAGCAGCCCGCCGAGCGCCGGGCCGAGGGCCCAGCCGAGGTTGGTGCCCATGCGCTGCAGGCCGAACGCGGCGGTGCGCTGCTCGGGGCGCGCGAGATCGGCGCACAGCGCGTAGGCGACCGGCTCGAAGCAGCCGCGCAACGACGAGCTGAGGATGAACGTCACCGCGATCCACGCGATCGACGCGTCGGCCAGGATCTGGGCGCCGAGCACGACGATGATCACCGCGCGCACGATCAGCGAGCCGACGATGATCGGGCGACGGCCGATGCGATCGGACAGCTCGCCGGCCCAGGCGTTGGCGAGCGACTGGCCGAGGTTGGCGACCAGCGCGAGCGCGCCGTAGGTCACCGCCTGGTAGCCGCGATCGTCGATGATGTAGATGCCGAGGAACGACATCACCAGCGACAGCCCCAGCGTGTTGACCGCGCGCGCGATGGCGAGTCGACCGATCCGCGGATCGAGATCGCGCCAGGCGGCGAAGCGGCGGGGTGACAAGCGTCCGGGACGTAGCACAGCGGTTGTCGTGCGGCGAGCCGTGCGGTAGCGTGCCGCCGCCATGCGCACGCGCCTCGCCCTCGAGTATCGCTTCGAGGCTGCTCACTTCCTGCCGCGGGTCCCCGACACCCACAAGTGCAAGCGCCTCCACGGCCACAGCTACCTGGTGATCGTCACCGTCGAGGGCGAGCCCGATCCCGACATGGGCTGGGTCCTCGACTTCGGCGACATCGACAAGGTCGTCGCGCCGATCATCGCCGACCTCGATCACCGCCTGCTCAACGAACTCGACGGCCTCGCCAACCCGACCAGCGAGCTGCTCGGCGCCTGGCTGTGGGCGCGCATCCAGCCGCACCTGCCGCTCCTCGCCGAGCTGACCGTGTCCGAGACCCCGGCGTCGCGCTGCATCGTCCGCGGCTGATCATGCCGCAGGCGATCATCGAACGCGTGGCGTGGCGCACGGGGGAGATCCACCACGGGTCCTGTCACTCGTAGCACCGCGCCCTGGGGGCCGTGCTCGAGCACCCAGAGTCGCGCATCCATTCCTCGGTGCCCAGCGCCTCCGCCCCTCACACCCGACGTCGCTCGCATGGGCGCTCCACTGCGCGCGGCCCCAGTGCGGGTGCTCCGAGCGCCACCCGTGGTGTCCTCCCCCGTGCACTGATCGACGACGTTTCGAGCCTCGCGGCAGTCCACAACCGCGTCAACCCAACAGGCCCGAGGCGGATCAATCTTGTCAGGAGCTGTCAGGTAGCCAAATTTTAAACATTGGCCATATTCATTTAACCATGACTCGGTCCCAACGCAAACCCATCCAGCTGTCGCTGGATCATGCCCGCAAGGCATGCGGTCGCGGCGGTTGGCGCCCGGGCGTGGGACGACCCAAGGGTCGTACGACCGCATCGCATGCGCGACGCGAGACGTTCCCCGGATCGGCACCGCTGCACGTCACACTGCGGATCGCATCGGGCGTGGGATCGCTGCGCAACGAGCGCGCGGTCCGGATCGTGCGCGCCGTGATCGCGGCGAGCCATCGCGACGACTTTCGCGTGGTCGAGTTCAACGTACTCGGCAACCACGTCCACCTTCTCGTCGAGGCGAGCGATCAGCGCGCGTTGACGCGAGGGATGCAGCGGCTCGGCATCGGGCTCGCGCGCAGATTGAACGTGCTGCTCGGTCGGCGAGGCGCGCTGTTTGCCGAGCGCTATCACGCGCGGGCGCTGCGATCGCCGCGCGAGGTCCGCAACGTCGTGCGGTACGTCTTGTTGAACGCGCGGCATCACGCGGCGGAGCGCGGGGAGCGATTGGCGCGGACGTGGGTCGATCCATTCTCCAGCGGGCCGTGGTTCGACGGCTGGAACGCTCCCGTGGGTCACGACGCGGACTGGCTGCGCGTGCTGCGACGCGCCCCTTGCCCGACCGCGCCGCCGAGGACATGGTTGCTCGCGACGGGCTGGCGACGCCATGGCTTGCTGGCGTTCGACGAGGTCCCCGGGAAGCTGCAACCAGCGCGCGGTTGATCCGCGCCGCGATCTGTTCTCGATGCGCGTCGGAAATGGATATCCTCTGAAGCGCAAGGACAGGGCGACCGGAGAGATCTCCTTCTGGAGCCCGGACCGCGCAGAAGTTCGTGTCCCGCTACCGCGAACGTCATACTTGGAGCGCGAAGCGCTGGTCGCCGAGTTGCTGCCGTCACTGCTGGAGGAACAGACGTCATGAAGATCAAGATCAGCATCGATGACGACAAGACCCGCCGGATCTGGGCGTCCTGCCTGCAGGCGCGCGAAGAGGTCGCCTCCTGGTCGGCGTGGAAGCGCGGTGACGACATGCCCGAGGTTCGCCCCGAGCTGCCACCCCGACCGGTGACGTCGGGCGAGCGCGACGAGTAGTGACCGCGCGGCTGCGCCTGGTCACGCTCAACCTGTGGGGCACGGAGGCGCCGCTCGAGCGGCGGCTGGCGCTGGCGGCGCGGCAGCTCGACGCGCTCGCGCCCGACGTGATCGCGCTGCAGGAGGTGAAGCCGAGCGGGGCGGGGACGACGGCGGATCGGCTGGCGGCGTCGCGCGGGATGCAGGTGACGTACGCGACGGCGATCCGGTGGGACGATGGCGGGTTCGGGCCGGGGACG
>JAYTAJ010000719.1:0-8234 GCA_043737575.1 Myxococcales bacterium
TCATGCACGTCGTCCAGTGCGAGCTCGCCTGCACGCAGCGTGCGCACGTGGCCTCCGCGGGCATGATGAGACTCGGGACGATGAACGCAGGGTCCGAACCCTGGGTCGACGAGGGACGCGGCGGGCGGCTCGACCTCGCGACGGCGACTTGCGCGACGGCGCGATGTGCGGCACTCCCACGCGGCGATCGTCAGGAGCCAGGTGAGCCCGTCGCGATCAGGATCGAACGACGAGACGCGTTCGAACGCCCGCACCAGCACTTCCTGCGCGGCGTCGTCGACATCAGCATCCGCGACGAGGCGGCGACAGAACGCCCGAACCGCGGGCCACGCGACGGCGTACAGCGGATCGAGCGCGTCACGCTCGCCATCGGCGGCGCGCGCGAGGAGACGGCACAGCTCCTTGCGCTCGGTCGGGTTCACGCGCGAGCGATCACTTCTTCGCGCAGCAAGGACACTTCGAGCAGTCGTCACACTGCTCGCAGCAGGGACAGGACGAGGCCGGGCCGGCGGCCGTGGCGGTGAGGGGGACAGCGACGAGGGCAAACGCGAGCAGGAGACGGCGGATCATACGGGCTACTCCGAGATGTTGTGCACGGTATAGGCGCGGCGGGGGAGAGCGTGACCGAAAATCGGCGCCAGGCCAGCGTGTAGATTCTCAGTCCCGCGCCGACGCTGTTTCAGAGGCGACGGAGCCAAACCATGAAGCTGCACGAGTCCCTGTACGCAATGCCCAAGATGGACCGGGCTGGGCGCGACGCTGATCGAGACCGGCGACGCCACCGGAGCGGCTCCCGGCGTGGGTCGCGCGATCGGCCGGCCTGCTGGCCGACTCGCTCGACATGTTCGCCGACGCGGCCGTCTAGGGGCTCGCGCTCTACGCGGTCGGGCGCGCTGCATCGACGCGCACGAAAGTCGCGCACGTCGCGGGCTGGCTGCAAGCCGCGCTGGCGATCGGGGCGCTGGTCGAGGTGACCCGTCGGTTCATCGGCGACAGCAGTCCCGAGCCACCGCTCATGATGAGCATCTCTGCCGTCGCGCTCGTCGCGAACGTCGCGTGCTTGTGGCTGGTCTCGCGACATCGCGAGGGCGGCGCGCACATGAAGGCGAGCGTCATCTTCTCGACGAACGACGTGATCGCGAACGCGGGCGTGATCGCCGCGGGTGGCCTGGTGGGTTGGACCGGCTCGCGCTACCCGGACCTCGTGATCGGCGCCGTCATCGCGGTGCTCGTGCTCCTTGGCGCGCGGCGGATCCTCGGGTTGCGCTGACCGGCGGGTTCGCGCAGCGCTGAGCTCCGCGGATCGACGCGACCCGCCGGTTCATCCGGTGACGGATCCACCGTCGGTACAGCCAGGCCTTGGCGCCCGAGAGGTTGCCGCCATGCTTGGCGTAGAAGGCGTCGGGGTCGTCGAACGTGCCGTGGTCGCGATTGACCCCGGTCATCTGGATCGACGTGTCGACGCCCTTCCACTCGATCGCGGGCGCCAGCAGGTTGTCGGTGCCCACGCCGTAGCCGAGGAACGCGCCGCGTTCGTCGGGCAAGAACCCGCGAAGGCCGTCGAGGTAGGGCTGGTCGAGGATGACGCCTTCGAGCGCGACCCACCGGCCATCGACCTGCACCTCGGCCCAGCTGTGGATGATGTCGGTCGGCGCCAGCCAGTAGAACAGACCGGTGACGACGCCCCGCTGCAGCCGCTTGTGGATCGTCGCACCATGGAACCGACACGGGACGCCGACGGCGCGCAGCAGCGCCATCACGAGCGTCGTCTTGGTGTTGCACTGCCCGTAGCGATCGGCGAGGACGCGCGACGCCGGGATGCGGTCGCCGAGGTTGTAGCCGAAGCGGATCTGGTCGCGAACGAACGTGTAGACCGCGCCGATGCGTTGGCCGACGGGCAAGGTGGCCCAGCCGTGCTCGGCGATCAGCCGCGCGATCGATGGGTGGTCGAAGTCGAGGAGCGGCGTGACCGCGGTGTGCGTGTTGCGCATGCCCGCACGTTAGGGACGGCGGTGCGGCCGGGCTTGAACGTTGCGGTCGTCCCAGGGCCCGCCGATGATCTCGACGAAGGGCAGCACGCTCGAGGGCGGCAGCCCGAACATCGCGCGGAAGGTCCGGCTCAGATGCGCGCTGTCGGCGAAGCCCGCGGCCACCGCGGCGTCGGTGGCGTTCGCGCCCGTCCGGGTCGCCTCGACCGCACGCTTGATGCGGGCCCACAGCACGTAGCGTCGGAACGGGATCCCGACCTCGCGCGAGAAGACATGGGTCAGCCGGGTGGTCGAGAGCCCGGTCGACCGCGCGGCGTCCGCGAGCCGCGGCGTGCCGTCGAGGTGCTGCTCGACGTGCTCGATCGCGCGTCGGCTGGCGCGCGACAGCGGCGGGGTGGTCGTCACGCCAGCGCCGAGGGCGCCGAGGACGGCATCGCACCAGGCCAGCGCGCCATCGGGCGCGATGTCGAGCGTCGGGACGGGAAGGTCCACGATCGTCGGCGACAGGTCGACGCCGAGCAAGGCGCGCGCGCGTCGATCGAGGCTCGCCCCACGGGCGCCGTGCCGCTCCACGAGCAAGAGCGCGATCGACTGCGCGGACGCATCGAACCCATGCTCGAGCCCGGCCGGGACCAGGACGGCGCCCGCGCGCACCGTCCGATCGGCGAGGCGCAGCGCGACCTCTCCGTGCATCGACCACACGAACTGCACCGCGTTGTGCGCGTGTCGATCCGCCGACGATCCGACACCCAGGTACAGCACCACACCGGGCGCCAGGAGCAGGCGGCCGTCCCACTCGGGTCGCGTCGTCGAGACGCGAGCGGTCGAGGTCGACATGCGCGCGATCGTAGCGTTCAGAAGGACTGGTGAGAGTCAGTGAATTGACGAAGCGACCTGGGCCGACTACGCTCCAGGGCGTGCGATCCCGATTGCTGGCGATTCTCCTGGTGCTGGCCATCTGGCCCGCGCTGAGCGAGACCGTCGAGCTGGTGGTCCACCTCGCCGAGCACGGCGACCTCGCGCACGATCCGGCCGACGAGCACGCGGGCGTGCCGCTCGGCGCCGACGAGCACGGCTGCTCGGCGCTGTTCCACCTGTGCTCGTCGGGCCAGGGCAACGCGACCTCGACGCCCCGCGCGATCGTGGCGGCGACCGCCCCGATCGGCATGGCCGTGCCTCCGATCGCGCCGCCGCTCGATCGACGCGGCTGCGAAGCTCCGACGCCTCCGATCCGTCCTCCGATCGCCTAGCGGTCTGCGTAGGTGCTCGGTCGGCCCACCCGCGCTGCGGGTCGGGCTGTCCGCGCGTTTCCGAACGACTGCTGGTGCCGCCGCGTGATCACGCGGCGCAGTGGAGAATTCCATGCGACTCATTTCTGTGGCGGCGACCGCGCTCGCGCTCGCCGCGACCGCGGGGCTCGCCCCTGCCGATCCGATCACTCTCGAACAAGCCGTGTCCCGCGCGGCCCGTCGCCCCGGCGTCGAGATGGCGGGCGCCGACGTCGAGGCGGCGCAAGGCCTCACCGCGGGCGCGCGCCGCCCCCTCTACAACCCCCAGCTCGGCGTCGCGGCCGGCCCGCGCTTCGCAGCCGACGGGACCGGCTTCGAGGTCAGCGTGTCGCTCGCGCAGACCCTCGAGCTCGGTGGCAAGCGCGGCGCGCGAGCCGCGGCGGCAGCGGCGCGCGGGCGTGCAGCCGAGGCCGAGCTTGCGGTCGCGCTCCGCGAGGCCGACCTGGAGACCCGCCGAGCGTTCCAGCTGGCCCTGGTGGCTCGCGAGCGCGTCATCGCCGCCCGCGACGCCGAGGCCCTCGCCGCGCAGATGGAGACCGCGACCCGCGATCGCCTGACCCTCGGCGCGGGCACCCAGCTGCAGGTGAACCTCGCCACCGTCGAGGTCGGGCGCGCTCGCCACGATCGCGTCGACGTCGAGAACCAGTACGAGACCGCGCTGGCGGCGATCGCGACCGCGGTCGGGGCCGGCCCCGAGGAGCGCCTCGAGCCGAGTGGTGAGCTGATCACGCCACCCGTGGCGAGGTGGACCGAGGATGACCTGGTGCAGCGCGCGATCGCGCGACGTCCCGAGCTGGTGCAGGCGCAGTCGGCGCGCGACGCCGCGGGTGCCGACGTGACGCTCGCCGACGCCCTGGCGCGGCCCGATGTCACGCTCGGCGTGTCGTACGGTCTCGAGCGCGAGGCGGCGGCCAACACCCACATCGCGCTGCTGTCAGCGTCGGTCGGCTTGCCGGTCCGCAACCAGAACCAAGGCGAGCGCAGCGCCAGCCGGTCGCGGCTGCGGCGCGCCGAGATCGACCTGCGCCGCCAGCGCGACGAGGTCGTGCGCGAGGCGAAGCTCGCGCTGCAGAGCTATCTCCGCGCTCGTGACGCGGTGCTCGGATTCGATCAGCAGATCAACGAGCGCCTGCACGAGAACCTGGAGCTCGCGCGCGAGTCGTTCGCGAGCGGGAAGATCGACTACTTCGAATTCAACGTGGTGCGCCGCGAGCTGATCGCGAGCCGCACCGCGTACCTCGACGCCGTCTCGGAGGCCGTCGATGCGTGGCACGCCCTGGTGCGCGCCGCTGGAGAGGAGCACACACCATGAAGAAGCTTGCACTCATGATCCTGGCGGTTGCGCTGACCGCGCTGCCCGCGTGCGGAAAGGGTAAGGCTGACCACGGCGAGCAGGGTCACGACGAGCACGAAGGCGAGGAGCACGGCGACGAAGAAGGCATGGTGACGCTCACGCCCGAGCAAGCCGCCAGCGCCAAGATCGCGCTCGCGAACCTCGAGCAGCGCGCGGTCGCGTCCGAGATCACGGCGACCGGCGAGCTGACGCCGCCCGACGACGGCATCGCCCGGCTCGGCGCCAAGGTCTCGGGCCGCGTCACGCGGCTCAACGCGGGCGTCGGCGACCAGGTCAAGCGTGGGCAGGTCCTCGGCATCATCGACTCGCCCGAGCTGGGCCGGGCCAAGGCCGACTACGTCGCCGCCGCGGCGCGCGCGGTCGTCGCGCGCGAGAGCGCCGAGCGCGAGAAGGCGCTGTGGGAGAAGAAGATCTCCGCCGAGCGCGACTACCGGGTCGCCGTCGCCGAGGCGACCACGACCCGCGCCGAAAAGGAGGCCGCCGAGGTCCGCCTGCACACGCTCGGCGTGTCCGACGCGCAGCTCGCGCGACTCACCGCCGACCAGCACCAGGGCTCGTCGATCGCGCTGGCCTCGCCAATCGACGGCGTCGTCGTTGAGCGCGCGGTCACGCTGGGCCAGATGATCGATCCCGCGGTCACGACGTTCGTGATCATGGATCTGCGGCAGGTGTGGATCCAGGTCGACGTCTACGAGCGCGACCTGTCGCAGATCGTGATCGGCGCCAAGGTCGAGGCCCGGGTGAAGGCGTGGGCCGACCGCGTCTTCGCTGGCACCATCGAGTCGATCGGGGCCGTGGTCGACGGCAGGTCGCGCACGATCAAGGTCCGCGTGGTCCTCGACAACGCCGATGGCGCGCTCAAGCCCGGCATGTTCGCGAACGTCAAGCTGGCGGGCAGCACGGGCGAGGCGCGTGAGGGCCTGTTCGTCCCCGCCGCCGCAGTCCAGCGGGACGGCGACACGTCGATCGTGTTCGTGCCGGTCGGCGAGAACCAGTTCCAGCTCCGACCGATCGAGATCGGGGTCCGCACCACCGACTGGGTCGAGGTGATCCGCGGCCTCGCCGCGGGCGAACGCGTCGTCACCACCGGCTCCTTTCAGCTCAAGTCCGAAGCGCGCCGCGACAGCTTCGGCGGGCACGAGCACTAGGAGCCGACCATGATCGAACGCATTCTCGAGTGGTCGCTCAAGAACCGAGCGATGGTCATCATCGCGTCGCTCGTCCTCGTCGCCGCCGGCCTCACCGCGATGTCGCGGCTGCCGATCGACGCCGTACCGGACGTCACCAACGTCCAGGTCCAGATCCTCACCAGCTCGCCTGCGCTCGGCCCCGAGGAGGTCGAGCAGTTCGTCACCACGCCAATCGAACAGGCGATGAGTGGCCTCCCCGATCTGATCGAGGTCCGGTCGACGTCGAAGTTCGGGCTGTCGGCGGTGACCGTCGTCTTCGAGGACGGCACTGACATCTACTTCGCACGCCAGCAGATCAGCGAGCGCCTCGCTGCCGCGAAGGAGAACATCCCACCGGGTTATGGCGAGCCGGAGATGGGGCCGGTCTCGACCGGGCTCGGCGAGATCTTCCAGTTCGAGGTGCGCGGCGACGGCAAGACCGCGATGGAGCTGCGCACGATCCTCGAGTGGGAGATCGCGCCGCGGCTGCGCACGGTCGCGGGCGTGGTCGAGGTCAACTCGTTCGGCGGCGAGCTGAAGACCTACGAGGTCCGGCTCCGGCCCGACGATCTGGCGCGGCTCGACGTCTCGCTGGCGCAGGTCGTCGAGGCGCTCGAGCGCAACAACGCCAACGCGGGCGGCGCGTACATCGAAGAGAACGCCGAGCAGTACCTGGTGCGCGGCGAGGGGCTCATCACCTCGAAGGAGGACATCGGCGACATCGTCGTCGACGCTGACGATGACGGCACGCCGGTCTACCTGCGCCACGTCGCGTCGGTCGAGCTGGCCGCGATGGTGCGTCAGGGCGCGGTGACACGCGACGGCCGCGGCGAGGTCGTGACCGGCATCGTGATGATGCGGATGGGCGCCAACTCGCGCCAGGTCGTCACCGCCACCAAGGACGCGATCGAGCGCATGAAGCCCTCGCTCACCAAGCTCGGCGTGTCGATCGATCCGTTCTACGACCGCACCGAGCTGATCGACAAGACGATCTACACGGTCGCCAAGAGCCTCGTCGAGGGCGGGCTCCTGGTGATCTTCGTGCTGTTCCTGCTGTTGCGGAACCTGCGGGCCGGACTGCTGGTGTCGATGGTGATCCCGCTGTCGATGCTGGTCGCCTTCATCGGCATGCGGCAGTTCGGCGTGTCGGGCAACCTGATGTCGCTCGGCGCGATCGACTTCGGCCTCATCGTCGACGGCGCGGTGATCGTCGTCGAGAATTCGGTGCGGCTCCTGGCCGAGCGATCGCACCGCCTGCAACGGCCGGTGACCCCGGAGGAGCGCACGGCGGTCGTCCTGGAGGCCAGTCGCGAGGTGCTGCGCTCGGCGACGTTCGGCGTGATCATCATCGCGATCGTCTACCTGCCGATCCTGTCGCTCATCGGCATCGAGGGAAAGATGTTCAAGCCGATGGCGATGACGGTGCTGTTCGCCCTGGCCGGTGCGCTGGTGCTGGCGATGACGTTCATCCCGGCGGTCGCGTCGCTGCTGTTGCCGCGGAAGCTGTCGGAGAAGGAGAGCTTCGTCGTCGCGGGGGTGCGCCGCGTCTACGAGCCCATGCTGCGCGCCGCGCTCAAGGCCCGGTGGCTGGTGATCGGGCTGGCGCTCGCGGTGCTGGTCGGCGCGGGTGCGGTCGTGACCACGCTGGGATCCGAGTTCGTGCCGAAGCTCGACGAGGGCTCGATCGCGCTGCAGGCGATCCGCCTGCCGAGCGTGTCGCTCGAGGAGTCGGTGCGACAGACCACCGAGATCGAGAAGGTGCTGAAGCGGTTCCCGGAGGTCACGACCGTGATCTCGAAGACCGGCCGCGCCGAGATCGCGACCGATCCGATGGGCGTCGAGATCTCGGACATCTTCGTGATGCTGAAGCCGCACGACGACTGGACCACCGCGGACACCCGCGAGGGCCTGGTCGCCAAGATGGAGCGCGCGTTGAAGCAGGCGATCGGCGGGCAGAACTTCAGCTTCTCGCAGCCGATCGAGCTGCGCGTCGCCGAGCTGATCTCCGGGGTCCGGTCCGACGTGGCGCTCAAGATCTACGGCGACGACATGGCGGCTCTCGAGCGGATCGCTCAGGAGGCGGTGGCGGTCTTGTCGAAGGTGCCAGGCGCCGCCGACGTGAAGGCCGAGCAGACCGCGGGGCTGCCGGTGCTGCGGGTCGTGATCGATCGCCGCGCGATCGCGCGCTACGCGCTCAACGCCGCCGACGTGCTCGACGTGGTGTCGACGCTCGGCGGCCGTCAGGTCGGCGTCGTGCTCGAGGGCCAGCGCCGCTTCGATCTGACGGTGCGGTTCGATCCCAGCGTGCGGCAGTCGGTGCATCAGGTCGCCGAGCTGAAGGTGCGGACGCCGTCGGGCGCGCTGGTGCGCCTCGACGAACTGGCCACGATCCGCATCGAGGACGGGCCGGCCCAGATCAGCCACGAGATGGGGC
>JAYTAJ010000720.1:0-3611 GCA_043737575.1 Myxococcales bacterium
GGCTTTCGCTGGCGGACCACGGTCTACGGCGAGAAGTTCGATCCCGACACCGGCGAGGTCGAGGGCGATCTGATCGTGCGCGGCCGCGGCGATCCGACCTTCGTGCAGGCCGATCTCGCCGATCTGGCGCGGCAGCTGCGGTGGCGCGGCGTGCTGCGGGTGTCGGGCGATCTGATCTTCGACGCCAGCTACTTCGACGGCGTCGACGAGCCGCCGCGCTACGACGATCAGCCGAAGGAGCGGGCCGGGTTCCGGGCGCCGATCGGCGCGGCGTCGCTCGAGCGCAACGCGGTCACCGTGGTCGTGGTCGCCGATCGGGTCGGGCTCGGCCTCGCCGAGGTGTCGCTCGATCCGCCCGCGGGCGACTACGTCCGCATCGTCGAGGACGCCGTCGTCACCGTCGCCACCGGCCGCACCCGCATCGCGGTCGCGACCGACGTCAAGCGCGACCACCTCGAGCTGCGCGTGACCGGCCAGATCGCCGCCGCCGACGGCGTGACCTTCGTGCGCCGCCGCATCGACGATCCGGTGCGGCTGTTCGGTGAGGCGCTGCGGCTCGCGCTCGGCGACGCCGGCATCCGGGTCCGTGGCCGCGGCATCAAGCGCCGCCTGGTCGCGCCGACCACGCCGCCGACCGACCTCACCGTCGTCGCCGAGCACGAGAGCCGCGCCCTCGCCGAGGTCGTCCGCGACATGGCGAAGACGTCGGACAACTACATCGCCGAGACCGTGCTGAAGACCGCGGGCGCCGAGGCCCGCGCCGCGGCCGGCACGCCCGGCCCCGCGACCTGGGTCGACGGCCTCGCGCTGGTCCACCAGACGATGCGCGACGCCGGGGTCGCCGACGGCAGCTTCCGGGTCGAGAACGGCTCGGGGCTGTACGACTCGACGTCGGTGTCGGTCGGCGCGGTCGCGAAGGTGCTGGTGGCGGCGTGGCACGACTTCCGGATCGGCCCCGAGCTGGCGGCGGCGCTCGCGACCGGTGGCGTCGACGGCACGCTGCGGCGACGGCTCGGCGATCCCGAGCTGCGCGGCCGCATCCGCGGCAAGACCGGGACGCTGGCGACGGTGACCGCGCTGGCCGGCTACGCCGCGGTCGACAGCGCGCGGCCGCTGGCGTTCGTCGTCGTCGTCAACGCCCTGCCGACCGGGACCCGCGCCGACGCGCGCCGCGTCCAGGACACGATCGCCGCGCTCGCGGTCGCGTACTCGGCGCAGTGACCGTTGCCGTGCGCGCGCGCCGCGTGCTACCCATCGTCCTCACGACGCGAGCCGCACGGCTTGCCCACCACGGGAGAAGATCATGGCTGACCTCAATGGCTCCAAGACCCACGCCAACCTGAAGGACGCGTTCGCGGGCGAGTCCCAGGCGAACCGTCGCTACCTCTACTTCGCCAAGGTCGCCGACGTCGAGGGGCAACCCGACATCGCGGGCCTGTTCCGCGACACCGCCGAGGGCGAGACCGGCCACGCCCACGGTCACCTCGACTACCTGAAGAAGGTCGGCGATCCGGCGACCGGCGAGCCGATCGGCAACACCCACCTCAACCTGAAGGCGTCGATCGCGGGCGAGACGTACGAGTACACGCAGATGTACCCGTCGTTCGCGAAGACGGCGCGCGAGGAAGGCTTCGAGGAGATCGCCGAGTGGTTCGAGACCCTGGCGCGCGCGGAGCGGTCGCACGCGGGTCGGTTCCAGCGTGGGCTGGATCAGATCAGCAAGGACTGATCAGACCGAGTCGGTAACGGTTACGGTTACAGCAACGGCCTCGGTCTTCGGGGCCGTTTGAGTTTTCGGCAGCGGCACGCCCGCGAGGCACGCGAGGAGGTGTGGGCCGATGACGGAGGCGAGCTCGAGGGATGGGCGGTAGGCGGCGATCAGGCCCGCGAGGGTGCCGAGGACGCGGCCGAGCAGCACGAAGGAGCGCGGGACGGTCACGCCGGCGGCGCGGGCGCGGGCGGCGACGTCGGTGATCATCGCGCGGCCCTGGGCCTCCCAGTCGACGTCGGCCGCGACCACGCCCGGCTGCATCGCCGCGGTGATCGCGCCCGCGATCGCCGCGAGCGCCCCGCCCTCGCCGCCGAAGCCCAGCGCCCGCAGCTCGCGCTCGGCGGCGGCGCTGTCGTCGGTGCCGAGCGCCAGCATCAGGCGCGCGTAGCCCTGGCGCTCGTCGAGCGACAGCCGCAGCACGCAGCCGAAGTCGAGGACCGCGATGCGGCCGTCGGCGGTGACCAGGAAGTTGCCGGGATGCGGATCGGCGTGGACGACGCCGCCGCGGAAGATCTGGCGGGCGATGCCGTCGCACAGCGCGGCGAGGAGGCGCGTGCGCTCGGCGGGATCGGCGGCGTCGAGGGCGTCGGTCAGGCGAGCGCCGTCGACACGATCGGTGGTCAGCACCCGGCCGGTCGAGTGCGAGTCGATCACCGCGGGCACGAACAGCGGCGTGCCGTCGAGGGTCGGCGCGACCTCGATCGACGCC
The DNA here is from genome assembly GCA_043737575.1 of Myxococcales bacterium. Lineage (GTDB taxonomy): Bacteria > Myxococcota_A > Polyangia > Haliangiales > Haliangiaceae > UBA2376. The sequence continues at coordinate 2,481 of JAYTAJ010000720.1, forward strand.
GCGGCCTCGGCGCGGTAGTCGAGCTCGATCGTCAGCGCGCGGCCGAGCTCGGCGGCGATCGCGCCGAGATCGCCGGGGATCAGATCGCCGAGCGAGCCGGCCAGGATCGTCAGCGCCGCGACGTCGGCGCGCACGACCTCGTCGATGCCAGGGACCTGGACCTTCACCGCGACCGCGCGGCCGTCGGCGAGCACCGCGGCGTGGACCTGCGCCAGCGACGCCGCGGCCAGGGGCTCGGTGGCGAAGCCGGCGAAGCGCTCGGCGATCGGCGCGCCGAGCTCGGCCTCGAGCCGCGCCGCGATCGCCACCCCGTCGACGGCGGGCACCCGATCTTGCAGCACCGCCAGCTCGGCGGCCCAGATCGAGCCGATCAGATCGGGGCGACACGACGCGACCTGGCCGAGCTTGAGCACGCCGCCGCGCAGGTCGATGCACAGCGCCCGGGTCCGCGCCGCGAGCGCGCGGTGATCGTCGTCGGTCAGGCGATCGCGCCCGGCCGCCGCGGCGCGCAGCCGATACCAGCGCGCGGTCGCGGCGAGGCCGAGCCCGGCCCGCACCACCCGCGTCACCCGCGGCACGCCGCGGCCGGTCTCGCGGGCCGAGGTCCACGCGTGCTCGACCGCGTCGGCGACCGCGACGCCCGCGCGCGCGACCTCGCCGACGTCGCGCGCCAGCTCGAGCGACAGCGTGTCCAGCCGCGCGCCGGCGCGCGCGAGCAGGTCAGTCACGGCGGTGATCAATGACGGTCCGTGGTCACGCGTCTCGGTTGGGGGCCCCGACGGGGGCATGACCCCGTCGGGGGAAGGGCTGGCGACAGCCTTTCCCAAGAATTCAGGCGAACGGGTCGCGTCCATGGCGAATCTCCTCGAGGCAAGGCAAGCAGACGATCGGGCGTCCGCCCGCGACGTCGGTGACGGCCACGGCGCCGTCGGCGCCGCGAGCCAGGATGTCGTTGCACGCGGCGCACACTGCGTTCTTGTTGAGCACCAGCGGCTGCCAGCCGAGCACGTCGCGCGGCGCGATCGGCGGCGCCGGCCGACGCGCGGCGCCGCCCGCCGAGCGCGCGACCTGGGCGCCGTCGGCGACGATGTCACCGACCAGGCCGAACGCGTGCGTCAGGACGTTGCGCAC
>JAYTAJ010000721.1:0-3607 GCA_043737575.1 Myxococcales bacterium
CCGCAAGGTCCCGCTGTCGGCGTCGGTCGATCTCGACGTGATCGCCCGCGGCACGCCTGGCTTCTCGGGCGCCGATCTCGAGTCCCTCGTCAACGAGGCCGCGCTCATCGCGGCCCGGCGCGACAAGGACAAGGTCGACATGGAGGACTTCGAGGAGGCCAAGGACAAGGTCATGATGGGCGCCGAGCGGCGCTCGATGATCATCTCCGACAAGGAGAAGCGGACCACCGCGGTCCACGAGTCCGGCCACGCCCTGGTCGCGCGCTTCGTCGGGGCCGAGGCCGATCCGGTCCACAAGGTGACGATCATCCCGCGCGGGCGCGCGCTGGGCCTGACCCAGCAGCTGCCGGTCGAGGATCGCCTCAACATGACGCGCGAGTTCGCGCAGAACACGATCTGCATCCTGCTCGGCGGCCGGGTCGCCGAGGAGATCATCTTCGGCCAGAAGACGACCGGCGCCGGCAACGACATCGAGCGCGCCACCGAGCTGGCCCGCGCGATGGTGACCGAGTGGGGCATGTCAGACGAGTTCGGGCCGCTCAACTTCGCGGGGTCCAAGCAGGAGGTGTTCCTCGGCCGCGATCTGCAGCAGACCGAGCGCCACAGCGAGGACACGTCGCGCCGCATCGACGCCGAGATCCGCGGCATCGTGATGCACCAGTACCAGCGCGCGACCGAGCTCCTGGCGCAGCGGCGCGGCGAGCTCGAGCGCATGACCGAGGCGCTGCTCGACTACGAGACGCTCGACAACAACGACATCAGCACCCTCATCGACGGTGGCGTGATCAAGCGGCCGCTGCCCGCGGCGCGCCGCAGCCGCACCGAGGCCAAGGAGGCGCGCGACGACGAGGAGGCCAAGAAGCGCTCCGTCGTGGTGCCGCCGCTGGCGACGTCCGAGCCCGAACCGATTTGATCCTTCGGTTCCGGAAGGGTGTGCTGCGGATCGGCGAGCGCGGATCCGGAACCGAGGATGAAGGCGCAGCCGCATTCGGATGCGGCTGCGAAGCGGTCGTGATGGGCGTCGTGAACGTGACGCCCGACTCGTTCTCGGACGGCGGCGCGCTGGCCGACGCCGCCGCGGCGATCGCCCACGGCCGCGCGCTGTGGCAGGCGGGCGCTCACATCCTCGACGTCGGCGGCGAGGCGACCAACCCGCGGGCGACCGCGGTGTCGGCCGAGGTCGAGCTGGCCCGGGTGCTGCCCGTGATCCGCGGCCTCGCCGGGACCACCGACGCGCTGATCTCGATCGACACGACCAAGGCCGTGGTCGCGCGCGCGGCGATCGCGGCCGGCGCCGATCTGGTCAACGACGTGTCGGGCGGCGCCTTCGATCCCGACATCCTCGCGGTCGCCGACGACGCCGGGGTCGGCTACGTCTGCGGCCACCTGCGCGGCGCGTCCTTGGCCGAGGTGTTCGCCGCCGAGCGCACCGTCAGCTGGCGCGAGGTCGCCGACGAGCTGGGCGCCCGCCTCGACGCGATGCCCCCGTCGCTGCGGCGGCGCACGCTCGTCGATCCCGGCCTCGGCTTCGGCAAGGGCGCCGATCCGGCCGCCAACCTCGCGCTGCTCGCCCACGCCGGCGACGTCGCCGCGGCGCTGGCGCGGCCGATCCTGGTCGGCCCGTCGCGCAAGCGGTTCCTGGCGCGGCTCCTCGGCGCGGCGCCGACCCCGGCCGCCCTCGACGACGCCACCGTCGGCGCGTGCCTCGCGGCGATCGCGGCCGGCGCCCACGCGGTCCGCGTCCACGACGTCGCGCGGCTGTGTCACGCGCTGCGCGGCTTCGCCGCGGTCACGTCGCACGCGTAGCGCACGCGAGTTTCGTTGCCAGTCGCGGTCGAGCCGTGTAGAGCCAGAAGAGGACTCCATGAACGGACCGCTTGGCTCGATCCTCGACCGTCTCGGCTCCCGCGGAGCCTACGTGACGGTGATCGATCTGGTCCTGGTCTACTACCTGATCTACCGCGCGCTGCTCACGATCCGCGGCACCCGCGCGGCGCAGATGGTGGTCGGCATCGTCCTGGTCGGCGCCGCGTTCTACGCCGCCCAGCGCCTCGAGCTGACCGCGGTGTCGTGGATTCTCGACAACGTCATCAACTACTTCATCATCATCGTGATCGTCGTCTTCCAGGCCGACATCCGCCGCGCCCTCGGCCGCATCGGCCAGGGCGTGCTGCCGCGCGGCCGGTCCGCCGACGCCACCGAGGTCATCGACGAGGTCACCGCCGCGGTCGCCCAGCTCGCGCGGGCGCGGCGCGGCGCCATCATCGTCCTCGAGCGCGAGGCCGAGGTCGCCAGCTACGTCGAGGACGCCACCACCCTCGACGCCCGGCTGTCGCGCCAGCTCCTGGTCACCCTGTTCGTGCCCGCCGCCGACAACGAGCTCCACGACGGCGCGGTGGTGATCGGCAAGAACCGCCGCATCGAGCTGGCCCGCGCGCTCCTGCCGCTGTCGCGCGCGCCCGGCCTCGGGCCCGAGCTCGGCACCCGCCACCGCGCCGCCCTCGGCATCACCGAGGACACCGACGCGATCGCCGTGGTCGTGTCCGAGGAGCGCGGCCAGGTCTCGGTGTGCTACCGCGGCCGGGTCGCCCAGGATCTCGATCCCGTGACCCTGCGGCGCGCGCTGCACGGGCTGTTCTCGTCGTCCGCGCCCGAGGCTGCCGCCGCGGCCGAGGTCGGCTCGGCGGTCGCGTCGCTCGGCCAGCGCGACCGCGCGTCGGAGGGCTCGTGACGCCCGCGGTGCGGCCGGTGCCGCGCCCCGAGCCGCGGCCCAGCGTCCTGCGCGGCATCTTCGTCGAGCACCTCGGCCTCAAGATCCTCGCGGCGCTGCTGACCGCGACCGTGTTCCTCCTGGTCGGCACCGACGAGCAGCGCGAGATCACCGCGCGGGTCGGCGTCGCCTACGTGCTGCCCGACGGCAAGGTGCTGGTGTCGGAGCGGGTCGACGAGATCAAGGTGACGATCAAGGGCCCGTGGCGGCGCATCAAGCGGTTCGACGAGCGCGAGCTCGACCGGATCACGCTCGACGTCAGCCAGGTCCGCGGCGGCGAGGTGCCGATCGACACCGATCAGATCAAGGTCCCCGACGGCCTCGCGGTGACGTCGGTGTCGCCGCCCGCGGTGCTGGTCGCGTTCGAGAACCGCATCGAGCGCGAGGTCGAGGTCGCGCCCAGCCTGTCGGGGCGGCCGGTCCTCGGCTACGCCGTGGTCGTGGGCGAGATCCGCGTCGATCCGCGCCGCGTCACCGTGCGCGGCCCCGAGGGCGTGGTCGCCGCGATGAGCCAGGTCCGGACCCAGGACATCCCGGTCGACGGTCGGTCGCGGTCGTTCCAGGTCGAGGCCACGCTGCTGCCGCCGCGCTCGGTCGAGATCGCCTGGAAGGGCACCGTCGCCGTCGACGTCTCGATCGCCGGGCGCTGGACCGGCGGCGCCCGGGTGATGGCGGTCGGCGACGGCATCGACCCCGCGAAGATCGCGTTCGAGCCCGCCACCGTCGAGATCGAGCTGACCGGTCACCGCGACGCCATCGATCGCCTGGTCGCCGCAGGCGTGCGTCCGACCGTGCGCCTGGCCGGCCGCCCCGCGATCGGCACCGTCGCCGAGGTCG
>JAYTAJ010000722.1:0-8213 GCA_043737575.1 Myxococcales bacterium
CCGACGCGGCGGATCGCGACGGGGACCCGCGGGCCGTCGTCGGTGGCGGCGCGGCTCAGGCGATCGACCAGCGACGACGACTCGGGCAGCGGCGACGCCTCGACGAGCGCGCGCGGCGTCGCGACCCAGCCGCGCGCGGCGGCGCCGAGGACGCGGGCCAGCTCGCGATCGCGGACGGCGGGCGGGAGGCGAGTCAGGGCACGCGCGGCCCAGGCGGACAGGTTGCGGCGGCGGCCGGGCTCGTCGAGCATCGCGCGGACGACGCGGCCGAGGGCGTCGTCGATGGCGGCGAGGTCGCCGCGCAGGCCGAGGTAGGTGAGGCGCTCTTCGAGGCGGAGCAGCGGGCGCGCGGCGGCGCGGGCGTCGTCGAGGGTGCGCCAGGAGGCGTCGAGCGCGGCGGGCGCGCGGGCCAGCTCGGCCCACAGCACCTGCTGGACGTCGGCGCGCAACGTCAGCGAGCCGCTGGTGCGGACCTCGACCAGCGGGCTCGACCACAGCGCCGCCTCGGTGCTGACGTCGGCGCGCGGCAGGTGATCGAGGCGCACGCGCCGCGCCAGCGCGACGTCGACGGTCGCGGCGAGCGACAGCAGGCGCGCGAGGTCGGCGACCAGCGGCCTGGCTTCGCGCACGGTCGCGATCAGCGCACGCGCGTTCATCCGAGGGCCTTCACGAGGCGATGCACGAGCGCGGGACCGGTCGCGCGATCCCAGTGGACGCAGGCGGCGGCGCGGGTGACCTGGCTCGGCAGCGCGGCGGGATCGACGGGGGTCACGATCACCAGCGTCGAGCCGCGCGCGGCCAGCTCGGTGGCGAGGGTGGCCCAGGCGTCGGCGCGGCGCAGATCGGCGCGCGTCCACGGCGAGCCGAGGCCGAGGTCGGTGATCGCGATCAGGCGGCCGTGCTCGGCGAGGCGCACGGCGGCGGGCGGATCGTCGTCGTCGTCGTCGTTGGTGACCGCCTCGACGTTGGCGGCGATCAGGGTCGGCGCGCCGGCGCTGGGGACGACGCTGACGTGGGCGGGCGTGACCGCGTTGATCTGCGCGACCAGCGCGGCGACGTCGGGCTCGAACCACGCGAGCGTGCCGCGCTGGTCGACGACGATCACGATCTCGGTCGCGGTGATCAGGCGCTGCTGGCGCGGCAACGCCAGCACCGGTCGACGGTGCGCGAAGCGATCGATCAGCCGCGCGACGTCGATCGCGCCGGTCGCGGCGGCGCGCGCGGTCAGCTTGGCGGCGATCGTGCGCGACCAGCCGGCCGCGAACAGCGATTCGAGCGGCGCGGCGACGGCGGCGGTCGGGCGATCGAGGCCGTCGAGGGGCAGCCGCGGATCGTCGTCGCGCACGGGCGGGAACGTCACCAGCTCGAGGGGGATCGCCTCGGGATCGGCGGCGGCCTCGACCCGCGGCGCCTCGACCCGCGGCGTCGGCACCGACGCCGTCGGCGGCGACATCGGCGGCCGCGCCGCGGTGGTCACGACCTCGTCCGCGCGCAGATCGAACCCGAGCAGGCGCGCGATCGCTCGCCGCTCGTCGTCGGTCTCGGCCCCGAGGGCCCGCCAGGCGCGGACGACGTCGCCGATCATGATCAGTCGGCGTCCTGCTGCGGCGTCTTGTGCTTCCACAGGGCGAGCCGCGCGATCGCGTCGCGCTCGCCGGCGTCGTCGGACTCGGGCCGCAGCGCCGCCACCGCGCCCAGCGCGTCGAGGAACTCGGCGGTGCCAGGCGCGCGCAGCCGCGCCGCCCGCGCGTCCTTGGCCAGCGCCATGACCTTGCCGATCATCTCGTGGACGCCGGCATCGTCGAGCGCGGTGCCGAGGTGCGAGCGCGCGATCTTCGCGAGCACCGCGGCCGACGGCCGGCCCAGCTCGTGGACCACGCAGCGCCGCAAGAACGCCGCGGGCAGATCGCGCTCGTCGTTGGTCGTCACCACCAGGAACACCGAGCGTAGCGGCGCGACCGACGCGCCGGTCTCGGCGACGGTGAAGCCGCGGCCATCGAAGGGCTCGAGCAGATCGTTGGCGACCTCGGGCTCGGCCTTGTCGATCTCGTCGATCAGCACGACCGCGTGGCGGTCCACCGACGAGCCGCCCGGCAGCGGATCGGCCGCGAGCTGATCGGCGCCGCCGCCGCGCGCCGCCGCGCTGATCGGATCGAAGCCCCACCACAGCGCCTTGGGCTCGACGTAGTTCGCGGACTGCTTGACCCGCTCGCGCCGACCTTCGAGCTGGGTGTCGGCGAGCCGCATGATCGCGTCGAACCGCCATTGCAGATCGCGCGCCTCGGTCCGCGACGTGACGACCTCCTGGTAGTAGTCGGCGCCGAGCTCGGCCGCGACGCTCTTCGCCAGCGTGGTCTTGCCCGATCCGGGTGCGCCGCGCAGCAACAGCGGCCGCCCGGTCGCGAGCGCGACCCGCACCGCGCGGATCAGCTCGTCGCCGTAGACGTACCCGCCGCGGCTGTCGGGCTCGCCGCTCGGTGCGAAGGCCCGGGGTTCGAATGGCTTCTTCATGGTCATAGGTCCTGGTCCGGCTCGACGGGAAGATCGAAGTCGCTGACGATCGTCTCCCACAGGGCGATCCGATCGAGCTGCTCTTCGCTGGTCATGGTGGGCGACACCTGGACGACGAGCTCGCGCTGCGACGCGGGCGGCTCGACCTCGTCGTCGCAGCCCGCGATCACCCGCGCGTTCGGCACCCGCCGCGCCAGCGCGTCGAGGACGTCGAAGCGACGCTCGCCGACCAGCACCGCCCAGAAGCGGTAGTCGTCGTCGCGCACGGCGGCGAGCATGCGGTCGATTGCGAGCGCGCCGTTCTGCTTCCGCTCGAGGCGGACCCGCAATCGCGCGATCAGATCGTCGACGGCGGCGGCGACCGGATCGCCCGCGGCCAGCTCCTCGTCGCCCGGCGGCAGCCGCACCAGCGCGATCTTGCGCGGCGACACCACGGCGTCGGCGAAGGCGCGCTGGATGTACCAGCGGTGGAGGCGGCCGTGCTGGGTCGCGACCAGCGCGGGCCGGCGACGGCGGTCGGCGTCGTGCAGCTGCGTCACCGCGGCGGGCGGCAGCTGCATCGCGCCGAGGTGATCGAGGATCGGCCTGGCGTCGTCGGGGGTGAGCTGACAGCTCGCGAGCGCAGCCGCGGCGACGCGGATCGGCGTCGAGAGCATGCGGCGCGCCACCGCGCGACGATCCTGTGCGCGCGCCGCCGACAGGCCGAGCGCGGCCCCGGCCTCGATCAGCATCGACGGATCGGTCGGCAGCCGCGCGATCACCGCCTTCTCGAACGCCATCGCGTCGCCGCGATCCCACACCAGCCCGTCCCAGCCACGCACCACGCGCTCGATCGGCGCGACGTACAGCGAGCTCTTCTGGGCGCGCTCCTGCACGTCGGTGAGCGCCTGCAGGATCATCGCGACGACCTGATCGTTGACCACGCAGGGCGCGCCCGAGATGCCGCCTGGCTTCTGGGCGAGCGGCAGGTTTGCGATCGGCGCCTCGATGGTGTGGTCGAGATCGTCGCTCCAGACGCCGAACGCACCCTGGTACAGCCCGCCCGTGTCCTGCTCGAGATCGGGAAACCCGAACGTCGCGAACGGCGTCTGGCTGCGCGGCTCGCGCAGCTTCGCCAGCTCGAGCGGCACCACGTCGTGCTCGGGCCCGGGCGCGGGGACCTGCAGCACCGCCCAGTCGTCCTCGAAGCTGTACAGGTTGTCGACGACGACCGCGTCGCCGGTCGTCCACGTCCGCTGGTCGCCGAAGCGCACCGCGATCGCACCGCCGTAGAACTGCGGACGCTTGAGCTGGCGGCTCCGGGCCCGATCGCCGACGACGTGGAACGCGGTCAACACCAGGCCGCTCGCCGACACCAGAAATCCGGTGCCGCGTGATCCCGCAACGCTGATGCGCGCGACCGCGCTCGTCCACCGCATGAGCCCACGACGAGTGTATCGTCGCGGCGCCGTGCTCGCACAGATCTCGGACCTTCACATCGTCGCGCCCGGCCAGCTCCTGCTCGGGCGGATCGACACGGCGCGGTTCCTGGCGCGGTGCGTGGATCGGCTCGCCGCGCTGACGCCGCGCCCCGACGCGGTGATCGTGACGGGCGATCTGGTCGATCGCGGCACCGTCGACGAGTACGAGCACCTGCGGGCGCTGCTCGCGCCGCTGCCGATGCCGGTGTACCTGATGCTCGGCAACCACGACGATCGCGCCGCGTTCCGCGCGGTGTTCGGCGCCGCACCGTACCTGCGCGACGCGACGCCGTTCGTGCAGTACCGGGTCGACCTCGGCGCGCTGCGGGTGCTCGCCCTCGACACCAACGATCCGGGCCAACCCGGCGGGCGGCTGTGCGCCGACCGTCGCGCCTGGCTGGCCCACGAGCTCGAGGCCGCGCGCGATCGGCCGGTCGTGATCGCGATGCACCACCCGCCGTTCGCGACCGGCATCGGGTTCATGGACGGCTTCGGCCTCGATCGCGACGACGCCGCCGCGCTCGCGACGATCGTCGCGGCCCACGGCAACGTCGAGCGGGTGATCTGCGGCCACCTCCACCGCCAGATCCACGCGCGGTTCGCGGGCACCATCGCGACCACCGCGCCGTCGTGCGGTCACGCGGTGGCGCTCGACGTCGCGCCGCCGTCCTACGTCTTCGAGCCGCCCGCGCTGGTCGAGCACCTCTGGCTGCCCCCGACCCTGGTCTCGCACCACGTCTACATCGACAGCTTCGACGGCCCGCATCGGTTCTGATCTGTGAGGACTCGAGGTTGCGATCGGGGTCGCGGCACTCCGATCGCCTGCACACGCGGGTGGGCAGTCGCGTCGCGGGTTTGCCGCGAAATCGGTCGAACCTCCGCGCAACTATCGATTCGTGCTCACCCGACGCGTCGCAGGTCTGCGCACACGGTGGGTGGCACGGTGGCTGCTCTGGTTACCATCATGCGATTTGCTCCCGCGATGTTCGCCGCGCTTGCCGCCGCCACCTCTGCCGCTTGCGTGACCGACGTGGTCGTCGATGACGGGCTCAACCCCGTGGTCGTGACCGAGCTCGACCGAACCTACGATGACGCATCGCGTGAGACCGGCGTCCCCGCCGATCTGCTGAAGGCGATCGGCTACGCGCAGACCCGCTGGGAGAACGTCGCGGGCGAGGACGAGTTCGACCGCGCCGACGTCGCGACCGGCGTGATGGCGCTGACCCAGAACCAGATCACGATCGGCGCCGCGCTGACCGGCCGGTCGCGCGAGGACGTCGCCACCGACCCCGAGGCCAACATCCTCGCCGCCGCCAAGCTGCTCGCCAGCGAGGCCGCGGCCCAGGGCGTGTCGGGCGGCGACCTCGCCGCGTGGGAGCCGGTCATCCAGGCGTGGAGCGGCATCGCCGACGCCGACGCCCGTCGCCACTTCGTGCGCGGCGACGTGTTCCGCATCCTCGCCGAGGGCGTCGAGGCTCGCGCCGAGAGCGGCGAGCTGATCGCGTCGCTGGCGCCGCACCCCGAGCTGGCGTCGCTGGTCACGCGGCCGGTGTTCGCCGCGGGCATGGACTACGCGCCCGCGCAGTGGCGGCCGTCGCCGAACTTCAGCTCGCGCGGCTCGAGCGTCGCGACCCACGTCATCATCCACACCTGCGAGGGTGCGTACTCGGGCTGCTGGGGTTGGCTGAAGAACTCGGCGTCGGGCGTCAGCGCGCACTACGTCGTCAACGAGTCGGGCTCGGAGATCACGCAGCTCGTCCGGGAGACGGACAAGGCGTGGCACGTCGGCGCGACCTACCTGTGCTCGCGCAACGGCAACACCGACTGCGGCAAGAACGGCGTCGGCATCAACAACTTCTCGATCGGCATCGAGCACGCCGGCTTCGGCAACCAGGCGTCGTGGTCGGCCGGGCTGCTCAATGCGTCGGCGCGGCTGACCTGCGACATCACCCGCGATCGCAACATCCCGCGCGATCGCTTCCACATCGTCGGTCACGGTCAGCTGCAGCCGGCCAACCGCACCGACCCGGGCCCGAACTGGCCGTGGGCGCACTACCTCGAGCTGGTCCGCGGCGCGTGTGGTGACGGCGGCGGTGGGCCGACCAATCCGCCGCCCCCGCCCGCGCCCGGCGCGTCGATCATCGTCGACTCGAACCAGGCCAACAACGACGCGGCCAAGGCGCGCATCGAGGTGACCGGCTGGACCTCGGCGAGCTCGACCGCGGGCTACTACGGCAGCGGCTACTGGTTCGCCAACACCGGCTCGGCCTCGGGCGCGTCGTTCTCCTTCTTCCTGCCCGCCGCGCAGAGCCGCTCGATCGACGGCTGGTGGACCGCGGGCACCAACCGCACCGCCGCCGCGACCTTCGTCGCGACCAACGCCAGCGGCGCCGAGGTCGGTCGCAAGAGCGTCAGTCAGCAGAGCGCGGGCAGCCAGTGGGTCGCCCTCGGCACCTGGCAGTTCAGCGCGGGCTGGAACAAGGTCACGCTGTCGCGCTCGGGCACGTCGGGCAAGGTCGTCATCGCCGACGCGATCCGCGTGCGATAGAGCTACTTGCAGTCCGACTCGTAGGCCTTGATCCAGCTCTTGCCGTCCATCGACGTCTCGCCCCAGAGCTTGAGGTTTGCGCCGACCAGCTCCTCGGTGTGACGCGACTTGTGCGAGCCCATCGGGCCGCGCGCCTCGGCGAGCCAGACCAGCTTCGCGCCCTCGGGGCCTGACGACGTCCCGAGCTGATGACCGCCGACGTTATCGATCATCACCGACTGCCACTTGCCGGTCGCGGCGTCGCGGGTGCGGAACGACTCGAACTTGTAGGCATGCTTGCCCTTACCGACATAGCTGGTCTGGGCCCAGAACTTGTCGAGAGCGAGCTTCATGGTGAGCGTGCCGTCGCTCGGGATCGACGTGCCGTCGGGGAGGAACATGGTGCCCTTGCAGCGCCAGGTCCGCTTCATCGCCTTGGCGTGGGCGGCGATCTCGACGGACGCGGTCGGCATCGCGGCGACCGGCGGCGTCGGTGGCGGCGCGGGCTTCGGTGGCGGCGCGGGCTTGGGCGCGACCGGCTTGGCGTCGGCGGGCGGCGGCTTCTTCAAGGCGTTGTCGTCGGCGTGAGCGGGACCGGCGATGCCCGCGGCGGCGACGACTGCGAGGGTGAGAGCGGTGTGGGATGGGCGCATGATCGTCTCCTGTTGGTGCGCGGACGATACGCCGCTTTTGCAGCAGCGAGAGGTCGAGACTCTGCCGATCCCCGCGCCGCCTTGCTATCCTCGCCGCGGATGCACACCCCGGGTCGCACCCTCGGGCGCTACGAGCTGATCGCACGCATCGGCGAGGGAGGCATGGCCGAGGTCCACCTCGCGCGCCAGCGCGGACCGAAAGCGTTCGAGAAGCTGGTCGTGGTGAAGACGGTGCATCCGACGCTGGCGTCGCGGCCCGCGATCGCCGAGGCGCTGCTCGACGAGGCCAAGATCGCAGCGAAGGTGAAGCACCCGCACGTCGTCGACATCTACGATCTCGGCGAGGAGGACGGCACGTACTTCATCGCGATGGAGTACCTCGAGGGCGAGTCGATGACGGCGATCATCCGGGCCCAGCGCGTGCCGGGTGGTCCGCGGTTGCCGCCGCTGCGCACCGCGCGCATCGTCGCCGACTGCGCGGCCGGGCTGCACGCGGCCCACGAGCTGCGATCGCTGTCGGGCGAGCCCCTCGAGTTGGTGCATCAGGACGTCACGCCCGGCAACGTGATCGTCCTGTACACCGGGCAGGCGAAGCTGGTCGACTTCGGCGTCGCCAAGGTGCGGACCAGCGCCGATGCCGGGCTGGTGAAGGGCAAGGCCGGCTATCTCGCGCCCGAGCTGTTCGACAAGCAGAGCGCCGATCGGCGCTCTGACGTGTTCGCGCTCGGAGTCGTGCTGTGGGAGTCGCTGACGTTGCGGCGGCTGTTCGCGGGCGCGACCGAGGCCGACACGTTCGCGAAGATCAAGGCGTGCGACGTCGCGGCGCCGTCGAGCCTGGTGCTCGGCGTGCCGCCCGAGCTCGATCGGATCTGCGCGCGGGCGCTGACGCGATCGCGCGACGAGCGGTATCCGACGGCGAAGGCGATGCGCGACGAGCTGAACGACCTGTTGCGCGGGACCGACAAGGGCGACTACGAGCCGATCGCGCAGTTCATGCGGACGACGTTCGCGGCGCAGATCGCGGCGCGGCAGCAGCTGTTCAAGGAGCTCGATCAGGGCGGC
>JAYTAJ010000723.1:0-3600 GCA_043737575.1 Myxococcales bacterium
GATGAAGGCGGCGCTGGCGGCACCGAGAGCTTGGCGAGGAAGTAAACCGGGGCGGAAACCGAGTGGGGAGAAGGCGGGTGAGAGGCATGGCGTGCGGCCGTTCCTGGAGGCGCGGCACCCGGTGCATGTCACCTTGCGGATCACGCGGGAGGTCGGGCGCCTGCGGCGACGGAGCGCGTATCAGGCGTTCCGGAGAGCGCTCATCGCGGTGCTGGCGCGCGGCGATTTCCGCGTGGTCCATATCTCCATTCAGGCGACGCACGTGCATCTCATCTGTGAGGCCGACGATCGGATGGCGCTGTCGCGCGGAGTGCGTGCGCTGTCGATCTCGGCGGCGCATCGGCTGAACATGGCGATCGGGCGCGACCGAGGTGGGCCGCGACGAAGGGGACGTGTGTTCACTGACCGCTACCACGCGACGGTGATCAGCTTGCCCAGGCAGTGCAGGAACGAGCTGGCCTATGTTCTCAACAACTGGCGACGTCATCGCGAGGATCGGGCGGGCGCGGCGCAGCGACGGGCGCAGGTGGATCCGTACTCGTCGGCGGTGGCGTTCCCCGGGTGGCGCGGACGTGAGCTCCGCCCGTTCGCGTGGCCGCGGGGCTACGAGCCGTTGCCCGTAAGCTATCCGGCGACGTGGCTCGTCACCGATGGCTGGCGAACCTGGGGCGCCGTCGATCTCGACGAGCGACCGGGACCGAAGGCCGTGATCGAGCGCGGCGTGAGAGCCTGTCGCCGCGCGGCCGCGACTGATATGGTGGCGTCGTGATGGAGGAGTACCTGCCGTTCGGGTTGGTGGCGTTCGCGGTCCTGTACGCGAGTGGCGTGATCGCGCGAAGGCGGCTGCGGGCACGGCGACGGCGCAAGCTGCGCGAGGCGATGCGCACGCCGATCACGACGATCGCGGACGCGCCCGAGGGCAAGCCGATCCGGATCGTCGGTGCCGTCGTCGCGACGGGCGAGCTGCTCACCGCGCCGATCAGCGGCCGTCGCTGCGTCGCGTTCCACGCCCTCGTCGAGGCGCACACCGGCGAAGCGCGCGAGCCGTGGGCGGTCGTCGCCGAAGAGCGTCAGTCCATGGACTTCGTGGTCTCCGACGGCACCGGCCGCGCCGTGGTCGACGTCGCGACCACCGAGCTCGAGCTCGAGGCCAACCCGCGCACGGGCGAGGCCAACGCCACCACGCCCACCGTCTACGAGCTGCTCAATCGCCACCGCGCCGATCGCCGCGCCCGCCCGTTCGCCAAGCGCTTCCGCTACCAGGAGCACGCCTTCGAGGTCGGGGCCCGACTCGCCGTCATGGGCGTCGCCGTGCGCGAGCCCGACCCCGACGCGCCCGCCGACGTCACCGGCTATCGCGACGATCCGCGCACCCGCCTCCACCTCGGCGGCACCCCGCGCCAGCCGTGCCTCGTCACCGACGACGAAGCCGCGTTGCGCTGACCCGACTCAGCGCGGCGGGACCAGCAGCGTGAGGCCGGGCGCGATCGCGTCGGGGTCGGCGCCGACCGCCGCCTGGTTGCCCGCGAGGTTGTAGATCTCCGGCCAGCGCGCGATGTCGCCGAGGAGGTTGCCCGCGATGATCGACAGCGTGTCACCCGCGACCACGACGTGGACGCCGTACCCGGCCGGGTGATCGACGACGTCGCCCAGCTGCGTGATCAGCGCGGGCGTGGCCACCAGCTCGCGCTGCGCGGTGTCCCAGAAGTCGGCGGCGACCGCGCGGTTGGTCAGATAGTGGCAGTCGGTCGCGTCGAGGGCCGTCGCCGCGGTGAGGATGTCGACCGGCGGCTGGCGCGCGACGATCTGCTCGGACAGCGCGTGGATGCGCACCGAGTCGATCAGGTTGCCGCCGACCGGATCGACGAACGCGTGGACCATCGCGCGATAGGCCGGATCGGTGAAGTAGTGCATCGCCACGTCGTACACGTCGGGATCGTCGGCCTGCACCTTGAAGATGCCCTGCTGTCGCTCGTTGCCGAAACCGGTCATTTGCCGGGTCTGCGTGGCGCCGTTCGGATCCGTCCACGTCACCGGGCCGCCGGGCGCCGGGTTCGCCGGATCGCCGTAGTCGGCATTCGCCTCGGGCTCGATCCAGCGCGCGCGGAACTCCGACTGATAGGCTTCGGCCGCGGCCGGATCCTGGTTGAACTGATCACCTGGGCCGTCGCCAGCGTCGTGCTGGATCTCGTGGATGAGCGTGTCCTTGATCAGATCGTCAGTCCAGTCGGGGTGCATCAGGTCGACCAGCCACATCGTCGTGCCGTCGCAGCTGCCCCAGGTCTGACCGTGATCCGCCGAGACCGCCGCCGGATTCGGGGTCGTCGAAGGGAAGACATGGTGATCGTCGAAGTAGCGATCGTTCGCGGCGCTCTGCCGCGGCGCCGCCGCCAGCGACACCAGCACCAGCCGCACCTCGCCGTCGCGGATCCACTCGCAGGCGTTGCGGAACAGCGTCGCCCGCGACGGCTCGACCTCGTTCGCGGGCGGCACGTGGCCGAGCCCGGCGTTGTACAGCCGCAGGAAGCGAGCGTGGCCCTTGCGCCAGCGGTCGAGCGCCGCCGCGTCGTCGGCCGGGACGTCGCTCGGCGTCGGTCCGCAGCCGGGGAGCACGATCGGGAACGGCAGGCCCCAGCCCTGGATCGCCGCCGTCGCAACCGTCGCCACCGCGGTCGGCGCCGCCGCCGTGTCGATCGGCTGACCGACCGCGACCGACCGCGCCAGTGCGTCGCCCGCGCGATCTGCCTCGGCCTCGAGGCCCGCGTCGGTGTGGATCGCGAGCTCGCCCGCGGGCGCCTCGGCCACCACGCGACCGCCGCGCTGCTGCACGACGTGCGAGAGCTCGTGGCCGATCAGCGCGACGCCGTCCGCCGTCTCGGGCTGGTACGCGCCCGCCGCGAAGTACAGCCCATCGCCTGCCGCGAACGCCCGCGCGCCGAGCGCCTCCGCCTGGCCGTCGACGTGCACGCGCACGCCCGCCAGATCCTGGCCCAGCACCGCCGCCGCGACGCTCGCGATCGCCGCCGGCAGCGGCGCTCCCGCACCTCCCGCCGCCAGTGCCATCGACGTCCGCCGCGCGCCCGGCCGCGGCTTCAGCTGCGCCGTGAGCGTTCGCTTCCCCGGCGCCACGACTCGCCTCGGCGCATCGCCATCCTCCGCCTCGGCCGCGAGGTCGGCCATCGCGAACCAATCGAGCTTGAAGCCACGCATGCGCACACTCAAAGCAACGCTCGGGCCACCCCGCTCCCCTGTCGTTTCGCACCCCATCCGCCGCCACTGGGACCTCGACATTCCACCCGTACCGTCAGGCCGGCTGATACCGCAGCCGCACCAGCCGCGCCGCTTGCGGCTCCGCGAGGGCCTTCGCCCGCGCGAGCACCGTCGTTCGGCCCGCGAGCTTGTCGTCGACCAGGCACCCCAGCAACAAGAACTCCGGCCAGTCGACCTCGCGCTGCGCCGTCTCCCAGCGCGACACCGTCTCTGCCGCGACGTTCATGACGCGCGCCAGCTCCGCCGCCTTCATGCCCAGCGCCTTGCGGATGAACTTGAACGACTCGCCGCTGCGCAAGCCGCGCTTCACCACCTCCGCCGCCACCAGCA
>JAYTAJ010000724.1:0-18788 GCA_043737575.1 Myxococcales bacterium
ACGAGCGAGGGCGGCCGCCGCACGGGCCGCGATCGCAAGAGCCGCTTCCGCATCGCCGCGGGCGAGTGCGACGAAGCGATGAGCGCGGTGCGCATCGCCGTCGCCCTCGGCTGGGTCGAGCCCTCGGCCACGGCGCCCGCCGACGCGCTCGCCGATCGCTTGCGCGCCATGCTCTGGCGCCTGTGCCACCCGCGGCAGTAGCCCGTCGCCGGGCCTCACCCGGCTTTCGACCGACCCCGTAACCGTAACCGTAACCGTGACCGTGACCGTGACCGTGACCGTGACCGTAACCGTAACCGCAACCGCAACCGTGACCGTGACCGTAACCGTAACCGTAACCGTGACCGTGACCGTGACCGTATCCGTATCCGTATCCGTATCCGTATCCGCTACCGCGTCGTCGTCGCAGCCGGCTTCGTCGGATCCTCCTTCGTCGCCTCGCGGTAGCCGGCCTCGGCCCCGCGCTTGAGCTTGTCCACGACGGGCGCGGTCTTGTCGCCGACGCCCTCGCGCATGTCCTTGGCCTCGTCGGTCGACCAGATCGCGCGGACGTGGCCGAAGAAGGTCCGCTTCCCCATCGGCACGGTCGCGCCGACGAAGATGATCGTTGCCAAGACTACGAGCGTCACGAGCAGGCGCAGCACGCGCTGACGATAGCATCGCGCAACGCCGATCGCAGGCTCGGGCCTGCATGCAGGCTAGCGCCTGCACCTGCGGCACGACGCCGCCAGCTGGATCCGCGGGCTTGACGCGGGCAAGGGAGGGCACATGCCGTGCACTGCTGGCAGTCGATGGACCCTTCCGCCCTGACCGTTCCGCGCAGCGAGTCTCGTCCCGGGCGCGGCAACGAGCCGCCGCCCACCCGCAGCGCCCCGGGCGCGAGCGCGACCTTCGACACCTTCGCGGTGCGGGTCGTGCGCGGCCACGACGAGAACGTCGAGGCCAAGGTCGCCAACGAGCCGGTCGCGATCGGGACGTCGCCGACCAACAAGCTGGTGCTCACCGACGCGCTGGTGTCGCGCTTTCACTGCGAGGTCACGGCGTCACCCGCGGGCCTCCACGTTCGCGATCTCGGCTCGACCAACGGCACGTTCGTCGACGGCGTGCGCATCGACGCCGCGTACCTGCGGCCGGGCTCACGCATCCAGATCGGCGCGACCACGCTCGCGATCGAGGTCACCGCCGAGAAGCTGATCGAGGCGCTGCCCGCGGCCGAGCAGTTCGGTCGGCTGCTCGGCGCCAGCGCGGCGATGCGCCGCGTGTTCTCGGTGCTCGAGCGCGTCGCCCACACCGACTCGACGGTGCTGCTCGAGGGCGAGACCGGGACCGGCAAGACCTTGATCGCGCAGATCCTCCACGAGCGTTCGGCCCGCGCCGACGGGCCGTTCATCGTCCTCGACTGCAGCGCGATCCCGCCGACCTTGATCGAGAGCGAGCTGTTCGGTCACGAGCGCGGCTCGTTCACCGGCGCCCACGCGACCCGGCCGGGCGCGTTCGAGGCGGCGTGCGGCGGCACCCTGTTCCTCGACGAGATCGGCGAGCTGCCGCTCGACATGCAGCCGAAGCTGCTGCGCGCCCTCGAGGAGCGCGTGATCAAGCGGGTCGGATCGAACGATCAGATCCGCCTCGATCTGCGGCTCATCGCCGCGACCAACCGCGACCTGCGCCAGGAGGTCAACAAGTCGAGCTTCCGCGCCGACCTCTACTACCGGCTCAACACGGTGCGGGTGAAGGTGCCGGCGCTGCGCGAGCGTCCCGAGGACGTGCCGCTGCTGATCGCGAACTTCTATCAGCTGTTCGCGGGCGCGGGCACGGCGCCGCCGGCGTCGCTGCTCACCGAGCTGATGCGACGGCCGTGGCCGGGCAACGTCCGCGAGCTGCGCAGCGCGGTCGAGCGCGCGGTGCTGCTGGGCGAGGCCAGCGACGACTCCGACGACGGCTGCCTCACCGACGAGCTGCCGTCCGACTTCGGCATGTCGTTCCGCGACGCCAAGGAGATCGCGGTCGCGCGCTTCGAGCGCCGCTACGTGCGCGATCTGCTGAACCACCACAAGGGCAACCTGTCGCGGGCCGCGCGCGCGGTGCGGATGGATCGCAACCACCTCCGCGATCTGGCGAAGCGCCACGAGATCCCGATCCGCTCCTGATCCGCAGTCGTCGCGCGGGCGACCGACGTCACTGGCCGGGCCACGCGGTGGGCGGCGGGTGGCGGCCGAGGCTGGCGGCGGCGCGCTCGGCCTCGCGCCCACACGCCGCGGCGTCATCGACCGCGCCGACCCGCCGCGCGGTGATCGCGCGCAGCCACCACACGAACACCGCGTCGTCGGCCTCGGCCGAGTCGCGCTGGGTCTCGGCGACCACCGGATCCCAGGCCGCGCCGACCGCGCCCAGGCACGCAAGGCGGACCGCGTCGCGGGTGAGCACCAGCCCCGGGTTGCTGGCCAGATCATCGGCGCGGATCTCGTCGAGGACGCGCTGGGCGTTGCCGACCTCGCCGGCGGCGGCGAGCAGCATGGCGAACCACAGCGAGCCGACCACGGGCGGCGACTCGCGGAAGCGCTCGCTGCCGATGCGATGCGAGTTCTCGGCGGCGGCGAACGCGCGCTCGAGATCGCCGGTCCACCACCGCAGCTCCGACAGGTTGTACCAGCCCCACAGCTCGACCTGATCGAGGCCCATCCGGTTGGCGATCTCGATCGCGCGCTCGGCGTCGGCCTCGGCCCGCTCGGTGCGATCGAGGCGGCGCCAGATGTTGATGCGGTTGAACAGGCCGATCGCGAGGTGGAAGTGATCGCCGACCTGATCGCACAGCGCGATCGCGCGATCGAGGATCGCGAGGCCGTCGTCGACCTGTCCGGCCCGCCGCAGCACGCCGCCGAGCATCAGCATCGAGCCGATCGCGGTGACGTGATCGCCGAGCCGATCGGCGCTGGCGATCGCGGCGCCGAGCAGCTCGCGAGCCTCGTCGAGCCGCTCCTGCCGCGCCCGCACCACGCCGAGCCAGTTGTCGAGCCGGGCCCGCACCGCGATCGGCAGCTCGGCGGGCGCCCGCGCCGCCGCCTCCTCGATCAGCCGCGCCGACTCGACCAGGCGCTCGGTGAAGTCGCACACCGCGCCGTCGGCGACCAGCAGGTCGATCACCGCGATCAGATCGCCGTGGGCTTCGGCCAGCGCCCGCGCCGCGCGCAGATCTTGCTGCGCGGCCTCGTAGTGGGTGAGCAGGCGCCGCGCCGCGCCGCGATCGCCGAGCAGCCGCTGCCGCATCGGCGTCGGATCGTCGCCCGCGTGCTCGAGCGCGAGCGTCAACCACCGCACCGCCTCGAGCGGCGCGTGGCGGGCGCGTGCCTCGGCGGCGAGGCGCTCGGCGGTGGCGATCGCGCGCGGCCGATCGCCGGCGTGACCGGCGTGGAAGGCGATGCGCGCCCACGGGTCGGGACCGTCGCCGCCGCGCGCGACCAGGTGCGCGAGCACCGCGGCGTGGACCGCGCGCCGCACCGCGGCCGGCACCGCGTCGGCGATCGCGTCCTGCTCGGCCTCGGTGGCGAAGCGATGCTGACCGCCGTCCTCGACGAGGAGGCCGCGCGCGACGAGCTGGGCCACGCCGATGCGCGGATCGATCGCGACGCCAGCCGCCGCGACCTGGGTCGCCGCGTCGAGCTCGGCGAGCGAGAACCGCGGCCCGCACAGCGCGCACACCCGCGCCAGCTCGGCGAGGCCGGGGCCGAGCGCGGCGAGCTGACGCGCCGCGAACCACTGCACGCCCGGCGTCGGCGGCAGGAAGTCGAGCTCGTCGGCGGCGACGAACCAGACCTCGCTGCCCGGGTGGCGACGGATCGCGCCCGCGCGCCGCAGCTCGCGCGCCAGCGCCGCGACCACGCCCGGGATGCCGCCGCACCGCGCCGCCAGCCGCACCACCAGCGCCTCGGGCACGCGGCGCGCGGGCGCGAGCGCATGTCGCAACAGCCCGCGGGCGTCGATCTCCTCGAGCGGCGGCACCGTCTCGACGCTGGTGCGCGCACCGTCGAGCCACGGCGGCCGCGCCGCCGCGAGCGCCTCGCTGCCGGTCGCGGCGAGCCACAGCGGTCCGGTCGCGGTGCGCGCGGCGACGCCGAGCGCCGCCATCAGGGCGTCGTCGATCCAGTGGGCGTCGTCGATCACGATCGCGAGCGGCCGCTCGGCCAGGACCGCGTCGATCGCGGCGCGGACCTGCGCGGTCAGAGGCAGTGAGGACTTCGCGTAGCGAAGGCCGAGCGCCTCTGTCGACGTCGGCGCGGGCGCGGCGAACACCGCGAGGCGCTCGAACAGCTCGCGGGTCGCGGCGGCGGCGCCCGCGCCGAACGAGCGCTGCCCGCCGAGGCGGACGATGGCCGCGTCGGCATGATCGCGCGCGATCACGCGGACCAGCTCGTCGGCGATGCGGCTCTTGCCGCTGCCCGCGCCGCCGAGCGCGATCCACGTCGCGGGCGGTCCACCGTCGAGCGCGCGGGCGCTGGCGCGCGCCGAGGCGATCAGCGCGTCGCAGCCCAGCAGCGGACCGATCGCCGGCTCGGGAGCACCGCCCTCGGCGCGACGTTCGCGCAGCCGCAGGCCGCCGTCGACCGGCTCGAGCTCGGCGCCGGTCAGCTCGCGCGCCGCGGCGTCGGTGAGCAGGACGCCGTCGGCGGTCGTGCTCGGGATCCACTCGCCCGGGCGATCGACCGCGGCGCCAAACAGCATCGTGCGGCCGTCCTTGCCGCGGCGGGTGGTGACCTGCGCGACGTGGATCGCGACCCGCGCGCCGACCGCGTGCAGCGCCTGCGCGGTCGCGAGCGCGGCGGGCAGCGGCGCCGCGCAGTCGTCGGGCGCGAACGCGAGGATCGCGCGGGCCGCGGTCTGGCGCGCGACCTGGCCGCCGCGGCGGCTGGCCTCGACGGCGAGGTTGTGGGTGGCGGGCGCGCGCTCGACCGCGATCAGCGCGACGCTCGATCGGTTCGCGACCGCGACCGTCGCGGCGGTCGTCACCAGCGCCGCGCGGTCGCCGACGTCGATCACCGCGAGCGCGCGCCCGATCGCCTCGGCGTCGGCCGGCCGCTCGCCCGGCTCCTTCGCGAGGCACGCCGCGAGCAGCTCGTCGAGCCCGGCCGGCACCGGCCGCACCGTCGACGCCCGCGGCGGCCGGAACGCCAGGTGGCCCAGCTCGATCGCCGCGCGATCGCCGACGAACGGCGGCCGCGCGGTCGCGGCCTCGAACCCGAGCGCGCCGAGCGCGTACAGATCGGCGCGGGCATCGACCGGCAGACCGCGCAGCTGCTCGGGCGCCATGTACAGCGGCGTGCCGACCACCATGCCGACGGTCGCGAGCTGATCGGCGCCGTGGGCGCGCTGGGCCAGCCCGAGATCGAGCAGCCGCACCACGCCGTCGCGATCGCGCACGACGTTCTCCGGCTTGAGATCGCGATGCACGAAGCCGGCGCGGTGCAGCACGTCGAGGCCGCGCGCGATCCCGGCGAGCCAGTCGATCACCTCGTCGAGCCCGAGCCAGCCCGCGGTCGCGCTCAGCCGATCGCCCAGGGTCGCGCCGTCGAGCAGCTCCATCGCGACGAAGGCGCGGCGGTCGGCGAGGACGCCCTGATCGTAGATCGCGGCGACCGCGGGCGCGCCGATCGCCGACAGCACCGCCGCCTCCTCGGCGAACCGCGCCGCGATGTCGGGGCCCGCGAGGTGCGCGATCTTGATCGCGGCGCGCTGATCGTCGACGACCCGCCGGCCGCGCCACACCGCGGCCTGGCCGCCCGCGGCGATGAACCCATCGAGGTGCCAGCCCGGCACCTCGGGCCGCGCCTCGGGATCGATCGCGTGGGCGGGGGCGTCACCGACGGCGATCGCGCCGTCGGTCGGGCAGGTCGCCGCGGGTGCGAGCTTGCGGAAGCAGCGCGGACATCGCACGCGGCGATGCTACCGCGTCAGCCAGGCCCACCGCCGTCGCACGGCGTGCAGCTCACGTTGCCGTCGACCGGCGGCCCCGGGGCGTCGACGCTGGCGTCGTTCGGCCCGTCGATCGGTGGCCCGGGCGCGTCGATGCTGGCGTCCTCGGACGCGTCGGCGGGCGGGGGCGCGTCGGGCATCGCCGCGTCGGTCGGCGCGTCGGGAGGCATCGCATCGATCCCGGCATCGGGCGGCGACGCATCGGCACCCGCGTCGATCCGCGCGTCGAGCATCGCGGCATCCGGCATCGCGTCGATCATCGCCGCGTCGATCATCGCTGCGTCGACCCCGGCGTCGGTCGTGATCGGCGGATTGACCGGCGCACCGGGCGGCGCGTCTTCGATGTTGCCCTCCTGCTCGAAGGCCTCGGTGTCCCGCGGCAGCGGCGACTGCGCCGCGACGATGTACGCCAGCGCGCCCGCGGCCGGCCGCAGCTGGTTCTCGAGCACGGGCTGCGACGCGATGCGGCCCTGGATCGCCCCGACGTTGGTCGCGGCGACGTTGCTGCGCAGGAGGCCGTAGAACCACAGCTTGCGGTTGTTGCGCGAGCTCAGGTAGCGACCGCTGCGGAACATCGACGGTCCGCTGTACGCGTGGGTCGGCTTCGACGCCAGCTGCTGGCCGCCCGGCAGCGATCCGGTCAGCACCGCCTGGACGTTGTCGAGGCTGCGCGCCGCGTCGGCGGTGGTCTCGTCGGGGGTCAGCCGCAGCGCCTCGAGGGCGCCGCCGCCCCACGCCAGCGGCTTGTGGACCACGCCCGCGCTGGCGTTGTCGCCGCGGGCGAGGCTGAACAGCGCGACCTCGGTGCCGTCGCGCGTGAAGAACGACAGGAACCGATGCTGCTGCGCGTCCTCGGTGGTCGGCAGCGTCACCCAGCTGGCGTTGCCGAGCGCCATCGCGCCGCGGAGGATGAACTCGGCGTTCGGGATCGCCTGCCCGAACTGGCTGCGCAGGTGGAGGTCCGACTCGCCGTGCAGCGCGACCGGCGCTCCGGAGAAGAACGCGAACTTGAACAGCAGCGCGCCGGTCTGCGCCGCGACCACGGTCGGCACGTTCGGGTTGTTGCGGTACTCGACGCGCGGGATCGTGGTGACCGCCTGGACGATGCCCGGGTGGAACACGAACGGCTGACCGTCGAGCTCGGGCAAGGTCACGAACGGCGCCCAGCTGACGAAGCCGAGGTGCTTCCACGCCGGGTTTTCGAGGTTCGCGCTCGGGTTGCCGGTCTCGCACAGCTTCAGCGCGAACACCGGCCACTCGTAGCCGGGCTCGTTGCGATACTCGAGGGTGTCGACGCGCTGGGCCTCGAACATCACCTCGATCGAGGTCATGTAGCCGTCGTAGACTCGACCGGGAAACACGATGGTCTCGCCGAGCGCGAGCCGCGCCGCGCCGCCGACGGTGCGCTCGACCTCGACGTCGGGGCCGGTCGCGTTGATCCCGTCGCTGCGCGAGCTGAGGAACCGGACATCGGTGACACCCGCGGTCGCGCGCGCGCACGGCGATTGCGCCAGGCTCGGCTCGTAGCGCAGCCCGTAGAGCACCGCGTTGTTGAGCGTGCCCGGACCGGTCGGATCGCGGGCCCAGCCCGGGATGCCGCGCAGCCCCGACACGGTTCCGAACGAACCGAGGTTGCCGTTGAAGTTGCCCGAGTTGCCGTCCCAGCCGCCGCGCGGCTCGTCGTCGCGGGTCGGCGGGTCGTCGCACGCGCCCGAGGCGAGGCCGATCGCGCAGGCGAGGCCGGTGGTCAGCGACGACAGTTTCCTCATCGAAGTCGATCGGTTGTGCATGGGCCGTACCGGACGAGACGGGGTTCGAGCGTGAGCCAGGACGCGAGGTTGAGAGCCGCTGCTGGTTCCAGCCTGCAGGCTGCAGGCCTCACTGCGGGCCGCGGCAAGCAGCGAGCCTTGTCCCTCGGCTGTGTATAGTACGAGCGATGCCCCCGGAGTTCACCCACCCTGGCGATGGCACGGTCCTTTTGGACCGCACAGGTCGGGAGATATCATACCGACGCATCTCCGTCGAAGTTCTCACGGGCACCGACCAGGGACGCCGCTTCGCCGCCGACGGTGGCGAGATCTCGATCGGCACCAGCAACGGCAACGATCTGCAGCTCACCGATCCTGCGGTGTCGCGTCACCACTGCGCGATCGCGGTCGGCCCGCGCGGCTACCAGCTGTGTGATCTCGGCTCGACCAACGGCACCTCGGTCGGCGGCATCGGCATCGAGCGCGCGTTCATCAAGCCGGGCGCCCAGGTCGAGGTCGGTCAGACCCGGCTGCGCTTCGACGTGATGGACGACCGGGTCCGCGAGACCCTCGCCGTCGAGGAGCGCTGGGGCCGCGCTCTCGGCCGCAGCCCGGCGATGCGCCGCATCTTCGCGATCCTGCCCAAGCTCGCCGCGAGCGACACGACGCTCTTGCTCGAGGGCGAGACCGGGACCGGCAAGTCGCTGCTCGCCGAGGTCATCCACGACGCCAGCGCGCGCCGCACCCGGCCGTTCGCGGTGCTCGACTGCGGCGCGATCCCGCCGACCTTGATCGAGAGCGAGCTGTTCGGCCACGAGAAGGGCTCGTTCACCGGCGCCGCCGCGGCGCGGCGCGGCGTGTTCGAGGCGGCCGAGGGTGGCACCGTCTTCCTCGACGAGATCGGCGAGCTGCCGCTCGACATGCAGCCGAAGCTGCTGCGCGCCCTCGAGGACCGCACGGTGCGGCGGGTCGGCAGCAACGAGTCGGTGCGCCTCGACGTGCGCATCGTCGCCGCGACGAATCGCGATCTGCGCCAGGAGGTCAATCGCGGCCGCTTCCGCAGCGATCTCTTGTATCGGCTCAACACCGTGCGGCTGCGGGTGCCGCCGCTGCGCGAGCGCCGCGACGACATCGGCGTGCTCGCCAGTCACTTCTGGACGCAGTTCGCCAACGACCCCCACGCCGCGCCGCCCGGCGAGCTCCTGGTCGACTGGCTGCGGCGCGACTGGCCGGGCAACGTGCGCGAGCTGCGCTCGGCGGTCGAGCGCGCGGTCCTCCTCGACGATCCGGCGATCTGGGCCGAGATCTCCAGCACCATCGCGGTGCCGACCGACCCGCCCGCGAAGGTGTTCGACTTCGACGAGACGGCGTCGTTCCGCGTCGCCAAGGAGCGCGCGGTCGGCGACTGGGAGCGGTCCTACGTGCGCGAGCTGGTGCAGCGCCACGACGGCAACCTGTCGCGCGCCGCCCGCGCCGCCCGCATGGATCGCAACCACCTCCGCGAGCTGATGCGCCGCCATGGCGTGACGATCCAGGACGATTGACGCGCTCGCGCTGCGGGCGCCGGCCTGCACCGAGGCGATGTTCTCGCTTCCGCGGATCGCGTGTTACGCTGGCTCCATGTCCGGCGAGCGGCAGGGACTGATCACCGTCGAGGTCGGCGCGGGTACGCCGGGCGCGACGGTGCTGCCGCGCGGCGCGGTGGTCGGCGACTACCTCCTCGACGGGCTGCTCGCCCAGGGCGGCTTCGGTCAGGTCTATCGCGCGACGCACGTGATCACCGGGCGCCCCGCCGCGGTGAAGGTGCTGCACTCCGAGCTGTGCAGCGCGCCCAACGCGGTCGCGCGGTTCCTGCGCGAGGCCGAGGTGATGGTGCGCGTGCGCCACCCCAACGTCGTCGAGCTGCTGTCGTGGGGCACGGTCGTCGACGGTCGGCCCTACCTCGCGATGGAGCTGCTCGCGGGCACCGATCTCGCAAAGGTGATGGGCCGCAGCGGCCGCCTCGTGCCCGAGCGCGCGCTGACGATCCTCGAGGCGACCTGCGCCGCGCTCGCGGTCGCCCACGCGCAGAACATCGTCCACCGCGACATCAAGGCGTCGAACGTCTTCCTCGCCGAGACCGCCGACGGCGGCGAGCGCGTCGTGCTGATCGACTTCGGCATCGCCAAGCTCGCGGTGCCCGACGCGACCGATCTGACGACGTCGCGGCAGATGGTCGGCACGCCGGTCACGATGGCGCCCGAGCAGATCACCGGCGCCGGCGTCGACGCCCGCACCGACGTCTACGGCCTCGGCGTGCTGACGTTCCACCTGCTCGCCGGGCGGCTGCCGTTCGAGGACGAGTCGCCGACGATCGTGCAGTACCTCCACGCCCACGCGCGGCGGCCGAAGGTGTCGGGCCACGCGCCGCTGCCGGGTCGCGTCGACGACGTGATCGCGCGCGCGATGGCGATCGATCCCGACCACCGCTTCCCCGACGTGCTGTCGTTCGTCGCCGCGCTGCGCGCCGCGCTGCTCGAGCCGTCGTCGATCGACGCGATCCTGGTGCCGCGCCCCGCGGTCGCGATCCTCGTCGAGGTCCGCGCCGATCCCGACGCGATGGACGAGCCCGACGACGCGCTGCTGGTCGATCTCGAGGCGCTGTTGCCGTCGGCCGAGCAGGCCCTCGCCGCCGCCGGCTATCCGCCGGTGTTCCACAGCGGCAACCTGCTTCTCACCGGCCGCCCGGTTGGCGCCGACGACGCCGCCGATCGCCACGCCGCGATCGATCAGGCCCGCGCGCTCGCCGCGCTGCTCGACGCTCGCCCCGCCCGCGATCCCCGGGTCGGCTTCGTCGTCGTCGTCCATTTCGGCACCGCCCTGTGCGCCGACGACGCGATCCGCGCGGGCGACCTCACCGACGTCGCCTACTGGACGCCCGACCCCTCCGTCCGCGGCACCGTCGCCACCCGCGCCGCCCTCGACGGCCTGCCCGTCGTCGGCACCGCCGTCAGCGACTCCCGCGTGTATTCGATTTGCTGAGAACCCGGTGCGTACGGCGCGGTGATCGACGCCCGATCGCACGGGGTCCCGTGACGCAGGATCCCCGCGAACCGATCCGATCCTGAACCGATCCGATCCGATCCTGATCCGATCCGGATCTCGATCCCGCGGAGCGCTCGCGCCACGCGAGCCCGCCCGATCAGGCCCCGATCACCCCGCTCCACGCACCGGGTTCAGCGATCAATCGTTCGAGCGCTTGAGGATGAGGAACTCGACGCGGCGGTTCTTGGCGTAGGCCGACTGCGTCTTCTTGTTCTCGAGGGGCTGGGTCTCGCCGTAGCCCTGCGACTCGAGGCGGTTCTCGGCGATGCCCTTGTCGATCATGTACTGCTTCACCGACGCGGCGCGCTTGCGCGACAGCTCGAGGTTGTAGGCGTCGTTGCCCTGCTCGTCGGTGTGGCCCTGGACCTCGATCAGCTGGATGTCGGGGTTGCCCTCGAGCGTCGCGCTGACCGCATCGAGGATCGGGAACGACTCCGACTTGATGACGGCCTTGTTGTACTCGAAGAACACCTTGTCGAGGATCTCGATCTTGGTGCCGGTCAGGATGACGCGTCCGCGATCCGGACAGCCGTCCTCGTCCTCGAAGCCGTTGCGGGTCTCGGGCTCGTTGGGGCAGCGGTCGTCGTTGTCGAGGATGCGATCCTTGTCGTTGTCGGGATCGGGGCAGCCATCCTCGTCCTCCCAGCCGTCCTTGTCCTCGGGATCGTTCGGGCACAGGTCGTCGATGTCGAGGATGCCGTCGTCGTCGTTGTCGGGATCGGGGCAGCCGTCCTCGTCTTTGAACTTGTCGAAGTCCTCGGGATCGTCCGGGCACTGATCGACGTCGTCGAGCAGACCGTCACCGTCGCGGTCGTTGGCGTTGCCCTCGGGGCAGCCGTCGGCGTCCTCGAAGTTGTCCTTGTCCTCGGGGTTGAGCGGGCACTTGTCGTCCTCGTCGAGGATGCCGTCCTTGTCGTTGTCGGGCTCGGGGCAGCCGTCGCCGTCCTCGAACTGGTCGTAGTCCTCGGGATCGTCGGGACACTCGTCGACGTCGTCCTTGAAGCCGTCGCCGTCGCGGTCGCCGATGTTCGGCTCGAACACGATGCCGATGAACGCGCGGGCCCGCGGGTTGGCCGCCTTGCCCGGCACCACGCCCGCGCCGCCGCCGATCGTGAGGAACGAGTTGCGCGCGAGGTAGACCTTGATGCCGCCGATCGCCTCGAGCGGCATGTAGTTCTTGCCGCCCAGCGGCATCGCGCCGTAGACCTCGCCGAGCAGGTCGAACTTCTGCGGCGACAGCGCGTACGCCACG
Organism: Myxococcales bacterium; assembly: GCA_043737575.1. Taxonomy (GTDB): domain Bacteria; phylum Myxococcota_A; class Polyangia; order Haliangiales; family Haliangiaceae; genus UBA2376. The sequence goes on from JAYTAJ010000724.1 coordinate 12,049, forward strand.
CCGAGGCCGAACGGGACCTCGGTCGGCGACTTGATCGTCGTGCCGGTCGCGGGCGACCCGGGGTCGCCGGTGCCGGTGTCGGTGTACTCCTTGGTGCCGGTGCGGATGCGGATACCGGCGTTGAGCGCGACGCGGAAGCGACGGTCCTGACCGAACTCCTTGTCGAGGATGCCCATCACCTGCGGCGTCAGCTTGTCGTCGCCGAGGAACTTGCCCTTCTCGCTCACCGTCGGGAGGTAGAAGCTGGCGACCAGGCCGAGGCCGATCTTGGGGCCGCGCGAGGTCTTGAGGAAGCGGGTCTTGACGTGCAGGCCGACGTTGCCGAGGCCCTGACCCGACAGCTGGAACTCGCGGTTGTCGTTCGGGTCCGCGGGCAGGCCGGGATCGTCGGGGTTGCGATCGCCGGCCATGATCACGAACGGCACGGTCGCGCCGAACTCGATCTCGGCGGGGCCGAGCTTCAGGCCCGCGGCGGCGAGCAGGGTCGGCGAGACCATGTTGTCGATGGTCAGGGTCTGGGTGCCGTTCTCGAGGGAGACCAGCTTGTAGCCCCAGTCGGTCACGAGGCCGAACGCCAGATCGCCGTGCCCGAGCACTTGCGACGCGTTGACGGTCAGGTAGCCGCGCGAGTCCATCGCGTGATGGAACGGGTTGATGCTGAGGTCCCCGGCCTGGGCGCGGGCGAGCGACGGCACCGCAATCACGGCGGCGACCGCCACCGCGAAGCCGAGCCGAAGAGTCCGAGGAACGATCGAGTGCATGAGGCCTCCAGAAAGGGAGCGAGCGGCGGGGTGAGACACACCGCAGGGGCGCCCCTGAGGTACACCAACACCCCGGAGGGGGTCAAACCGCCGGGGGGAACAGATCGAGCGCGAAGACGGATCGACCATCGCTGGCCGAACAGTGGCGCCCGACCTCGTCGAGGTTACGTCGCGCGCGCGCCCGTCACTGGCCGGGGTCGAAGCCAGCGACGGCGAGGCAGCGCTGCCGCAGCATCTGCTTCTGGCTGGGGTTCGCGATGTTGTAGTACTTCTGGGCCTTCGCGTTGCTCTTGAGGTTGCAGGCCGCGAGGACCGCCACCATCACGGCGCCGGCCTTGGCCGAGCCATCCGCCGACGACATCCGCATGATGTCCTCGGCCTTGCTCAGCGCCTTGCCCCACTGGCTGCTCTTGGCGGCCTCGCGGGCCTCGGCGAGCATCGCGGGCGCGTCGCCGGTCACGGGCGGCGGCGGCCGGTCGGGCGGCGCGGTGTTGCTGCCGGTGTTCGAGCCGCTGCCGTTGCCCGGCTTGACCGCGACCTGCTCGTCGCACGGGATCGCCTCGACCGCAGCGCCCGCGTCGGAGAAGACCTTCTTGGCGTCGACCGCGAGCCGCTTGAGCTGCGCACACTTCTTGGCGCGGGCGAGGGCGGCGCCGTCGCGCTTCACCTCGGCGACGTACTGCGTGTGCAGCTGGTCGTACTGATCGCGCGCCTTGTTCTTGTAGACCGAGTCGTTCTGGATCTCCTCGAACTTCGAGATCGCGGTCTCGTACTGGCGGCGCGCCGCGGCCTGGGCGAAGTCGGTGTACGTGTTGTGGTTGCCGAGCTCGGTCTTGGCCTGCTTGGCGAGGGTCGACGCCTCGGTGTTGTCGGGCTCGAGCTTGAGCGCCGCGTTCGCGGCGTCGGACGCGTCGGCCCACTTGCTGTCGGCGATCGCCGCGCGGGCCTCGCCGAGGAACTTCTCGACCTCGGGCTTGCCGCTCGGGGGTTGGACCGCGACCGCGGCCGAGCCACCACCCGCGTCGATGTCGACGACGGCCGGAGCCTTGCCGCTGCCGGTCGGATCGACGACCGGATCGTTGCTACCGGTCGCGCCGACCTCGCTGCCGGTGCCCGCCGCGACGGCGCTCGCCTCCTTCTTGCTGCCGCCGCCGCCCGACGACGCGACCACGGCGACCACGCCGCCGATGACGACCAGGCCGATCAGCGCGAACAGCCAGCCCTTGCTCTTCTTGGTCGGGACGTCGACGATCTGGGCGTCGCGGCCGAACACGAAGTCCTCGCCAGCGTCGACGAAGCGGAACCGGACGTGGCCGAGATCGACGGTGTCGCCGCGCCGCAGCTCGACCTTGCCGTAGTCCTCGCCGTTGACCCGCACGCCGTTGGACGACTGCAGGTCCATGATCGTGTAGCGACCGCTGTCGGCCTCGCGGATCACCTTGGCGTGGTTGCGGCTGATCGAGCGGTGGTTGATGACGATGTCGTTGTCGTCGGTGCGACCGATGACCATCTGCTGCTTGGTGAGCTGGAACTCGCGGCCGGCGAAGTTCGACGACAGCACCACCAGGCGCGGGTGACCGCCGGGCGCGGCGGCGACCTGGGCCATCGGCATCGACGTCGCGGCGCGCGCGGTGGGATCGGTGTCGGCGAGCGACATCGGCGCCGCCGACTGCATCGGCTGCGGCATCACCGCGGCGAGCTGCGCCGGATCGATGCGCTCGATCGGCTGGGTCCGGGCGTCCTCGTAGGGGACCGGCTGCTCGACGCCCTCGGCCTTCAGCTCGATGAGGTAGTCGCCGATCTGGACGCGGTCGCTGACCGACAGGACGGTGCGCTGCGAGATGCGCGTGCCGTTGACCCGCACGCCGTTGTAGCTGCCGAGGTCCTCGATCGCGACGGCGCCGTTGGCGCGGCTGATCCGCGCGTGCTTGCGGGACACGTTCCGCTCGGTGAGCCGGATGGTGTTGCCCTCCTTGCGCCCGATCGTGATCTCGTCACGCACCAGCGGGACGACCGTGGTTTTCCCCTCATCGTCCTGGATGACTAGCTTGAACATCGGCGCGCTCCCTCAGGCAGTTTCACGATCGTCATTTGCTCTTCGACCCCAGCCAGCGCTGTGCGGTTTGGAAGGCGATCAACAACTGGTAATCGTCGTCGAGGCGGAGGTCGAGTATCGCACGGCCGTCACCGGGTTGCACCGGATCCGCAACCTCGGGAGCAGGGGTCGCACCTGCGACCACGACCTCGGGGGCAAACTCCGGCACCTCCATGTCGGGCGTGATCCCGCGGCCTTCGACCTCGTGGCCGGCCGGGGTCACGTAGCGGTGAGTCGTCAGCTTCAGGCCGGCGCCGTCGTCGAGATCGAAGTACGTCTGGATCGCGCCCTTGCCGTAGGTCTTCATGCCGAGGACCGTCGCGCGCCGATGATCCTGCAGCGCGCCCGCGAGGATCTCGGCGGCCGACGCGGTCTCGGCGTTGACCAGCACGATCACGCGCGCCTTCACCGCGAGACCGCCGACGTGGGCCTTGTGCTGTTCGACCTCGGCGGTGCGGCCGTGGATCGCGACCAGCTGCCCGGCGTCGATGAACTCGTCGGCGATCGCGATCGCCTGATCGAGGAGGCCGCCCGAGTCGGTGCGCAGATCGAGGAGCAGCACGTCGGTCGCCTTGGCGGCGGCGAGGGCCTTGAGCGCCGCGGCGGTGTCGGCCGCGGTCGCCTCCTGGAAGCGGCGGATCGCGAGGTAGCCGATGCGCGGCGCCATCGCCTCCCACGTCACCGACGGCACCTTCACCTGGGCGCGCACCAGCTCGAAGTCGCGCGGCGCGGTCCAGCCGGCGCGCAGCACGCGCACGGTGACGCGCGAGCCGGCGGTGCCGCGCAGCTGCTGATCCCAGTAGCGCTCGTCCTTGCCGACCGCCTCGGGCGCGAGGCCGTCGCCCGCGGTGGCGAGGCCGTCGATCGCGAGCAGGCGATCGTCGATCGCGAGGCCGGCCTTGGCGGCGGGCGATCCGGGCAGCACCTCGTCGACGATCGGCCAGTCGAGGGCAGTCGGCAGGTTGTCGTCGGCGGCGCCCGGCCCGAGCTGCAGGCCGACGCCGCCGAACTCGCCCTCGGTGTCCTCGCGCAGGCGGCGATACTCGGCGGGCGTGAAGAACGCCGAGTACGGATCGAGGCTCTGGGCCATGCCGCGCGCCGCGGCGTAGAGCAGCTGGCGCTCGGGCACCGCCTCGACGTACTGCTGCGCGATGTAGCTGAGCGTCTGCGCGAAGGTGTCGAGGGTCTGGTAGCGCACCGCCTCGGGCCGGCGCGGCGCCGCGAGCGCGGTCACCGTGGCCGCGACCGCGCATCCAGCGACGAAGGCGGCGGCGTGGGTCGCGCGCGACACGCGGTGATGGTACGCGGCCGACCCTACGGACGCACGAGGTACGGCGCCGGATCGACGGGCAGCCCGCCGGGCCCGGTCGGCACGCGGACCTCGAGGTAGACCCGGGCCCGGTGCGCGACGCCGAGGCGCTGGCCGGCCTCGACGTAGTCGCCGGTCGCGATCGCGGCTCCCGCGCTCGGCGCGAGCTTGGCGACGACGATCCAGACCTCGCCGCAGTCGATCACGACGCCGTGATCGAGGCCGCGGATCGGCCCGGCGTAGCGGACGATGCCGTCGGCGGGCGCGACCACGGGCGCGTCGGCCGCGACCTCGAAGTCGACGCCGCGGCGCGACAGGATCGCGTGGCTGCGATCGTGCTCGAGCGTGCCGAACCGGCGGACGATCGGTCCGGCGACCGGACGAAGCAGGCGCAGATCGGCGGGCGGCTCGTCGGCGCGGGCGCGATCGGCGGCGATGCGTTCGGCCGCGGTGTCGAGGCTCGCGACCTCGGCGCCGAGCAGCGCGACCTCGGCGCGATCGCGCGCGAGCAGGAGCCGCGCGGTGGCGCGGCCGCGGGCGATCGCGAGGCGCTCGGCGGGCGCGACCGCGAGCGGCGAGCCGGCGCCGCGCAGCAGCTTGTAGGCGATGCGGGCGCGGCGGCTGCGCAGGCGCGCGCGATCGTCCTGCTTGTCGACGACCTGGGCCCGGGCCTGTGCGATCGACGCGGCCTGGGCGTCGAGCTGCGCCGCGATCGACGGCGGATCGCCGTGAGCGGTGCCGAGCCCGACCAGCGCCGCGGCGACGACGGCGAGGCTACGCATCGCGGGTGCCCGCGACGACGCCGCCGGCGAGGCCGAGGCCGGCGCCGAGCCCGACCAGGAGCGCGATCGACGCCAGCGACCACGACGCGCCCGCGGTGAGGGTGTCGAGCCCGGCGGTGGCGCTGCACGCGGCGCCGACCGCGAGCGCGACGCCGGCGCCGACCGCGCCGAGCGCGAGCCCGGCGATCAGCGTCGGGCCGCGGATCAGCCACGCGCCAGCGCCGAGCAGGCGCAGGGTCGCGCGCTCGCGCGGATCGGCGGCGAGGTGCAAGCGGATCGCGGCGGCCACGGCGATCACCGCGCCGACGCCGATCACGACGAACAGCGCCCACGCCAGGCGGGTCAGCCGCGCCAGCGCATCGCCGAGCGGCGCGCTGGCGTCGCGGGTGACCTCGACGTCCTCGACCCCGCCGGCGGCGCGCAGCTCGGCGACGACCGGGCTGGCGGCGGCGATGTCGGTGACGCCAGGCGCGAGGGTGATCTCGAGCGAGATCGGCAGGCTCGCGGGATCGACACCCTCGAGCAGCTCGTCGTGGGCACCGAGCGCGGCGCGCAGGCGATCGCTGGCGTCGGCCGAGCCGATCACCGCGACCTGATCGACGCCGCCGGTCTGGCGCAGGCGGTCGGCCAGCGCCGCGGCCTGCTCCGGGCTGGCGCCCTCGTCGAGGTAGACCACCATGCTGGCCTGGGCGCGGACACCGTGCGACCACGCCGCGACCTCGGCGGCGGCGAGCCGGGTCGCGGCGACGCCGACCAGCGCGGCGGCGACCGCGGCGATCGCCCACAGCGAGGCCGCCTTGCGTCGCGCCACCAGGCGCGCGGTGCGGGTGACCAGCGACGCCAGCGCGACGCCGATCATCAGCGGCGATTCCCGGCCGACCGCGCGACCGGGAACGGCAGCAGGTTCGGGATGCCGCCCGGATCGATCGCGGCCGGCCGATCGATCTCGACCTCGACGTACGGCGCGGCGTCGAGGTCCTCGGCGACCAGCGCCGCGGGATCGATCAGGCGGTGATCGTGGATCGTCAGCGCGCGCCAGCCCCGGCGCGCCGCGGCGGCGAGCAGGTGCGGATCGCGCGCGAGGATCACCGCGGCGGTGCCGTCGGCACAGCGCTCGGCGACCCGCTCGGCGAACTGCTCGGCGCCGTCGCCGTCCTGGTGGCAGGTCGGCTGATCGGCGATCAGGATGTCCGGCTTCCGGACGAAGGCGCGAGCCCACGCGACCCGCTGCCGCGCCGCCATCGCCAGCTCGGCGATCGCGCGATCGGGGGCGACGTCGACGGCGGCGAGGGCCTCGCGGGCCCGGGCGTCGCGCTCGCGCCGGGCGATGCCGGCGACCTCGAGGGCGACCGCGACGTTGGCGAGCGCGGTCAGGCCGGGGAACAGCGCCAGCTCCTGCGGGATCACGCCGAGCCGGCGCCGCAGCCGCAGCCGCGACGACTCGCGCAGCCGCGCCAGCTCGCGCCCGGCGATCATCACCTTGCCGGTCGCGAAGCGCCGCCCGGTCAACAGCTCGACCAGCGTCGACGATCCCGCGCCCGCGGGTCCGCTGATCACGACGACCTCGCCCGCACCGACCACCAGCTCGACGTCGACGAACACCGGCGCGACGTCGTGGGCGAAGCCGGCGTGTCCGAGCGCGATCATGGGCTCGCTCATCGCTACGTCGTACGCCTCCCCGCGCCGCGGGGCAAAATAATGGAGGTTCTGCGGTAGGCTGCATCGGTGCGCACCAGCCTCGCTGCGATGGTGCTGATCGCCGCGAGCTGTCGCGGCACCTCGCCTGATCCGCG
>JAYTAJ010000725.1:0-3597 GCA_043737575.1 Myxococcales bacterium
GCGGCGCACATCACCACGGGCGGCAAGGACGTCCTCAACTTCTGCGCCAACAACTACCTCGGGCTGTCGTCGCACCCGACCGTGATCGCCGCGGCCCACGCCGCGCTCGACGATCGCGGCTACGGCCTGTCGAGCGTGCGCTTCATCTGCGGCACCCAGGATCGCCACAAGCAGCTCGAGGCCGCGGTGTCGGGCTTCCTCGGCACCGAGGACACGATCCTCTACGGCTCGTGCTTCGACGCCAACGGCGGACTGTTCGAGACCCTGCTCGGCGACGACGACGCCATCATCTCCGACGCGCTCAACCACGCCTCGATCATCGACGGCGTCCGCCTGTGCAAGGCCGAGCGCCACCGCTACGCCCACGACGATCTCGGCGAGCTCGAGGCGGCGCTGGTCGCCACCGCCGGCAAGCGCCTGCGCATGATCGCCACCGACGGCGTGTTCTCGATGGACGGCGACATCGCCCGCCTCGACGCGATCTGCGATCTCGCCGAGCGCCACCGCGCGCTGGTGATGGTCGACGACAGCCACGCCACCGGCTTCGTCGGCGCCACCGGCCGCGGCACCGCCGAGCACCGCGGCTGCATGGATCGCGTCGACGTCATCACCTCGACGCTCGGCAAGGCGCTGGGCGGCGCGTCGGGCGGCTTCACCAGCGGCAAGCGCGAGATCATCGATCTGCTGCGCAACCGGTCGCGGCCCTACCTGTTCTCCAACACCCTGGCGCCGCCGATCGTCGCCGGCAGCCTCGCCGCGATCGCGCTGCTCACCGAGTCGACCGCGCTGCGCGACCGGCTCGCGCACAACACCGCGCGGTTCCGCGCTGGCATCACCGCGGCGGGCTTACACATCCGCCCCGGCACCCACCCGATCGTCCCGGTCATGCTCGGCGACGCCAAGCTCGCCGCCGAGCTCGCGGCCCGGCTGCTCGACGAGGGCATCTACGTCATCGGCTTCTCGTTCCCGGTCGTGCCCAAGGGTCAGGCCCGCATCCGCGTGCAGCTGTCGGCGGCGCACTCGGAGGACGACGTCGATCGCGCGGTCGCCGGGTTCGCCAAGGTCGGCCGCGCGCTGGGCGTGGTCACATGACCGCCGCCGAGATCGCCGCCAAGATCCGCGCCGCGCTGCCCGACGCCGACGTCACGCTCGACGATCTCACCGGCACGTCGGATCACTGGAAGGCCCGCATCGTGTCGCGCGCGTTCATCGGTCAGTCGCTGATGCAGCGCCATCGCGTGATCAACGCGGTGCTCGCCGAAGAGCTGAAGGGCCCGATCCACGCGCTGTCGATGGACGTGCTCACGCCCGACGAAGCGACCGCCTGAGTCCTCCCGTGCGGGTGCTGTGCGCTGGTGTGCGACGACCGCGCTGAGCCTTCTTCGTCGGGTTTTCCGCGCATTTCCTTGGGCAATCGATCGGCGTGCATGCCAACATCGCCGCGCGAGCGCGACGGATAGATGACGAATCCGACCGATCCATCCGCAGCCCTGACCCAGGAGCAGTTCGGCCCCTACGTCGTCTTCGAACGACTGGGTGTCGGCGGCATGGCGACGGTGCATCGCGCCAAGCAGCGCGGCATCGAGGGCATCGAGCGCATCGTCGCGCTGAAGCGGCTGCTGCCGCACCTCGCCGAGGACGCGACCTTCATCAAGTCGTTCGTGCGCGAGGCCAAGCTCGCGCTGATGCTGCAGCACGCCAACGTCGTCCAGCTGTTCGAGCTCGGCAAGGTCGGCTCGGTCTACTTCATCGCGATGGAGTACATCGACGGCCGCGACATCCGTCGCATCCTGCGCCAGGCCCGCAAGGCGTCGGGCCCGCCGACGATCAACGTCACGCTGTCGCTCTTGATCCAGACCTGCGAGGCGCTCGAGTACGCCCACACCCGCACCACCGAGGACGGCGAGCCGCTCGGCCTGGTCCACCGCGACGTGTCGCCGTCGAACCTGATGGTGACGCGGTCGGGTCACGTGAAGGTGATCGACTTCGGCATCGCCAAGGCGCAGTCGCAGCAGCTCCGCACCCAGACCGGTCGGGTCAAGGGCAAGCTCGCGTACATGGCGCCCGAGGCGATCGCGGGCAAGGAGCTCGACGCCCGATCGGATCTGTTCTCGGTCGGCGTGATCGCCCATGAGCTGCTCACCGCGCGGCCGCTGTTCGCGTCGAAGAACGAGTACCAGACGCTGCTGAACGTCCAGAAGTCCGACATCCTGCCGCCGTCGGCGTTCAACCAGGCGGTGCCGCCCGAGCTCGACGCGATCGTGCTGAAGGCGCTGGCCCGCGATCCCGACGAGCGCTACGACTCGGCGGCGCAGCTGCGCGACGATCTGCACGCGGTGCGCATCCGCTACCAGCTGTCGGCGACCAACCGCGAGGTCCAGGCCTGGAGCGACTGGGCGTTCTCCCTCGAGGCCGCCGGCGGAAACTTCAGCGGCCCGGTCGTCACCGACTCGCTGGCCGGGGTGTCGCGGTCGCCGCTGCCGCTGAAGACGCCGCTGCCGCCGCTACCGCGGCCGAAGTCGGACGCCGGCGCCGCGGCGCGGATGCGCGCGAAGAGCCAGCCCGGCCGCGCCGGCACCGGCACCGACGAGGAAGAGGCCGCCGACGTCGCCTGGGGCGGCGGCCAGGAGCACGACACCGGCAACCCGGTGATCATCGACGACGTGCCCGACTACTCGCGGCACCCGATGGCGGCGAGCGGCGGTGCGGTCGCCGCGACGATCGACGTCGCCGACGAGGAGGCCACCGCCTCGACCCTGATCGGCATGATGGCGCCCGGCGCGGTCTCGACCCGGCCGACCAGCTTCCCCCACGGCTCCAGCGCCGACGCGGTGCCGCAGCGCCGCGCCACCATCCGCACCTCGTCGGTGCCGCCGCCGATGACCGCGCTCGACGGTCCCGATCCGGCCGACTCGACCACGCGCAACGAGCGCTCGAGCAGCCCCGGCTTCGGCGCGGCGATCGTCGAGCGCAACCGACCGAGCGGCAGCGGCGTGCCGATCAAGACGATCGCGATCACGCTGGTCGCCGCGCTGGCGATCGCGGCCGGCGTCTACGTCGGCGTGGTGCGGCCGCGCGAGGCCAAGGTCGCGACCGCGCCGTCCCGGCCCGAGATCTCCGCGGTCACGCCCGGCACCCTCAAGTTCATCGTCGAACCGGCCGACGCGACGATCAAGATCGCCGGCCTCGACGCCCACGCCGGCGCGCCGTGGTCGGTGCCGCTCGATCCCGGCGTGGTCCAGGTGAAGATCAGCCACGACGCGTTCCAGTCGTGGGAGACCTCGGTCGAGCTGTCGACTGGCGAGACCCAGACCATCCGCGTCGTGCTCGCGCCCGCGCTGGCCGGCGCCGACGCCAACCTCGCCACCCTCGTGCTCGACTCCGATCCGCAGGGCCTCACCGTCCTCCTCGACGGCAAGGAGCTCGACAGCAAGACGCCGATCAAGCTGCCGATCGAGCCCGGCTCGCACACCATCGCGCTGCGCCAGGCCGGCGAGGTGCAGTGGCGCCAGCAGTTCGTCGCCGAGCCGCGCACCCAGTACGAGTTCGCGCCGTCGATGAGCGAGATCAAGCGACGCGAGCGCGAGGCCCGCGACG
>JAYTAJ010000726.1:0-3595 GCA_043737575.1 Myxococcales bacterium
TGCGCGCGACCGGCGCCGCGCCCGGGACGCCGCCGCACGCCACGCCGACGACGATCCTCGGCGTCGCGCTGCCGAGCCGCGTGCTCACCGCGCTGCCCGACGCGTGGATCGATCCGGTGCGGGTCGAGCGCTACGGCGACGACGCGGCGGTGACCGATCGGATCGCGGCGCAGCTCGCGGCGCGCGCCGAGCCCGCGGTCGTGATCGTCGCGGCCGGCGCCGACGGCCGGTCGCCGGTGCCGCTGGCCGATCGGCTGCGCAACCAGCTCGGCGTCCCGATCGTCGTCGAGCTGATGGCGCCGAGCCTGGCCGAGCTCGACGCGCTGATCGCGGCGGGCCGCTGCGACGCGGTGCTGGTCCGATGACGACGCCCGCGATCGCGCGGACGCGGCGGCCCCAGCCGCAGCGCTACCAGCTCGGCAAGCGCGCGGTCGCGGTGCTGGCGTCGGGCCACCCGTGGCTGTTCCGCGGCCTGATGAGCGGCGCCGCCGACGCCCTCGCCGACGGCCAGTGGCTGGCGCTGTACGACGGCGCCAACCAGCGGGTCGGCCACGGCGTGTTCGCGGCCGAGGGCGCGATCGCGATCCGCGTGATCGGGCGCGGCCCCGACCGGCCCAGCGGCGCCGTGCTCGGCGCCCGGATCGATCGCGCGCTGGCCCGCCGCACCGCGCTGCGCGCCGAGACCGACGGCTTCCGCGCGATCCACGGCGAGAGCGACGAGCTGCCCGGCGTCGTCGTCGACGTCTTCGGCACCACCGTCGTCGCCCAGGCCTACGCCGCCGGCCTCGACGCGCTCGCCCGCTTCGCCGGTCGCCGGGTGGCGCGCGCGCTCGGCGCGACCGCCGTGGTCCTGCGCGCGGGCCACCGCCGCGTCGACGGCGCCGCGCCGCCGCCCCGGATCTTGCGCGGCGCGCCGCCCGACCTCGCGACCTTCCGCGAGGGCCCGCTGACCCTCGCCGCGCGTCCGGTTTCCGGACAGAAGAGCGGCGCCTTCCTCGACCTCCGCGGGCTGCGCCGCTACCTCCGCACCGCACCGCTCACCGACCAGCGGGTCCTCAACCTGTTCGCCTACACCGGCACGCTCGGCACCGCCTGCATCCACGCCGGCGCGGCCCACATCACCCACGTCGATCGCGCCGCCGACGCGCTCGCCTTCGCCGCCGCCCACCACGCCACCGATCCCGCGCGCCACGCCTTCATCGTCGCCGACGTGTTCGCGTGGCTGAAGACCAGCCACGGTCGCTTCGACGCGGTGATCGTCGACCCGCCGAGCATGACCTCGCGGGTCGAGCAGGTGCCGGGCGTGCTCGCGACCTACCGCCGCCTCCACGTCGCCGCCGCCAACCGGGTCCGGCCCGACGGCCTCCTGATCCTCGCCTGCTGCACGTCGCGGATCTCGCGGACCCAGTTCCGCCAGGCCGCCCTCGCCACCCTCGGCAAGCGCTTCACCCTGGTCGCCGAGCTGCCGGCCGAGCCCGATCACCCGGTCGGCTTCGCCGAGGCCGACTACCTGAAGGTGCTCGTGCTGATCGCGCACCCCGAGCCGCCGCCGCATGCCTGAACTGCCCGACATCACCGTCTACCAGGAGCGCCTCGCCGCCTACACGGTCGGTCGCCCGCTGCTCGCGCTCCGCATCGCCAGCCCGTTCCTCCTGCGCACGTTCGATCCGCCGACCTCGACGCTGATCGGCAAGTCGGTGGTCGCGACCGCGCGCATCGGCAAGCGCCTGGTGCTGTCGTTCGAGGACGATCTGCACGTCGTGATCCACCTGATGGTCGCGGGCCGGCTGCGCTGGAAGAAGCCGAAGGCGCCGCTCCCCGGCAAGCTCGGCCAGGCCGCCTTCGACTTCGCCCACGGCACGATCATGTTCACCGAGGCGTCGAAGAAGAAGCGAGCGTCGCTCCACGTCGTCCGCGGCCGCGCCGCGCTCGCCGACTTCGATCGCGGCGGCATCGATCTGTTCGCGTCGACCACCGCCGAGGTCCACGCCGCGCTCACCGCCGAGAACCACACGATCAAGCGGTCGCTGACCGATCCGACGATCATCGACGGCGTCGGCAACGCCTACTCCGACGAGATCCTCCACCGCGCCCAGCTGTCGCCGTTCCGCCAGACCAGCCAGCTCACCGCGGCCGAGGTCGCGACCCTCCACGCCGCCGCCAAGGCCTGCCTGACCGAGTGGACCGACCGGTTCCGCGCCGAGGTCGGCGACGGTTTCCCCGACGAGGTCACCGCGTTCCGCCCCGAGATGGTGGTCCACGGCAAGTACGGCCAGCCGTGCCCGCGGTGCGGCGCCCCGGTCCAGCGCATCCGCTACGCCGACAACGAGGCCAACTACTGCGCGCCGTGTCAGACCGGCGGCAAGCTCCTCGCCGATCGCGGCCTGTCCCGCCTGCTCAAGGCCGACTGGCCCAAGACCCTCGACGCCCTCGAGGAGCGCCGGGCCGCCGCCCGCGCGGTCGTGGCCGGGGACCCCGTCGCGGTGTCAGCGCTTGGTAAGAAACCCCGCGGCCGGTAGACCCAACGTCGGGCTGCGGCGTCTCACGGCAGGACTAGCGCACCAAGCGGAGCCGGCTCGTCGGCGCTGCGGGACGGTGTGCAGCGAGGACCCATGCGCAAACTCCTGGCCACGATCCTGTTCGCCTCCGCGATCTCCACCATCTCCGCCTGCACCCCCCGCCCCAAGAACACCACCTTCGTCAAGGTCGACCAGGTGTCGCTGGGCAAGGTCGTCGTGTACCGCAACGGCGTCGCGTTCTACGAGCGCCGCGCCCAGGTCCGGGGCGGCAAGCTCACCGTCAGCGTGCCGCGCGATCGGGTCGACGACTTCTTGAAGTCGCTCACCGTCGTCGACGCCCGCACCCAGACGCCGCTGCCGGTGTCGTTCCCCCGCACCCAGAGCGCCGACGGCGCCTTCATCGAGATGAGCCTCGACGTGCCGACTGCCAAGGACGGCGTCGCCGACGTCTTGCTCACCTACGTCACCGAGTCGTCGGCGTGGAAGCCGAGCTACCGCCTGGTGGTGGGGGAGGGCGGCAAGGTCATGCTCGAGGGCTGGGCCATCGTCGACAACCTCAGCGGCGAGGACTGGAAAAACGTCAAGGTCGGGGTCGGCTCGAGCTCGGCGATGTCGTTTCGCTACGACCTGTGGAGCGTGCGCACCGTCGAGCGCGAGGCCCTGGCCGCCGACGAGCACTTCGCGATCGCCCCGCCCAGCGCGGTGTCGCCCTACGGCGGCTCGGCCCAGCCCGGCGACAGCGGGCAGACCCTGGTGGCCCTCGACGACGTCGAGATCCGCCGGCCGGCCGGGCATCCTCAGTTCAGCGGCTCCACCACCGCCGAGAGCAGCCACGTCGAGCACGGCATCGACATCCTGAGCGGCAAGGGCCAGCCGACCGCGACCACCGGCGTGATCCGCGGCCGCATCCAGGACAAGCACACCGGGGAGGCCGTCATCGGGGCCACCGTGGTGGCGACCGGGGCCTACGGCAGCCAGACCGCGATCACCGACGAGGGCGGCACCTACGCCCTCGACAGCCTGTACCCCGGCACCTATCTCGTCACCTTCTACTACGCCGACACGCAGGTCTCGCG
>JAYTAJ010000727.1:0-3595 GCA_043737575.1 Myxococcales bacterium
TCGACAGGCTGAGCAAGGTCGCGGCGGTGATCGGATCGTCGGCGGTGGGCGCGACGCCGAGATCGAGGCGCAGCCCGGCCGCGAAGAACCGCGGCAGCATGCGGTACAGGCCGAGCGATCCCAGCGCCGCGGGTGCGTCGGCGTCGAGGCGCGCGCCGAGCCCGAGCGATCCGACGACGAGGTAGCGCTCGACCGACCGGCCGAGCACCGACGTGGTGCCGCCGAGCGCCAGGCTCTCGGTGGCGTAGGCGCGGGACGGCGCGTCGTCGTCGGCCCCGGCGTCGCCACCGCTGGCCTCGCCCTGGGGCGACGGCGGCGGCGCGGGCTGGGTGGCGCCGACGTCGGCGGTGACGATCGTCGGGTTGGTCGCGGGGACCTTGGTGCCAGCGCCGCCGCGGCCGTCGCGGGCCACGTCGTCGAAGGTGTTGTCGACCTCCTTGGGGTCCTCGACCGGCGTGCGATCGCCGGCGCCGTCGAGCTGCTCGGTGATCACGCCGGTGCGGCGGGTACCGATCGGGATCGGCAGCGGCACCGTGATCGTCGAGCGCACCGGATCGCCGCCGGTCGCGACGGTCGCGACCAGCGCGGTGGTCGGCGCGACCACGCCGAGCGCGAGCGCGACCCGGGTCGCCGCCTCGCGATCGCCGGCCGCGTACAGGCGCTGCACCCGCAGCGTGCCCCACGACGACGCCAGGGTCGCCGCGTCGACGGTCACGAACGGCGCGCGCAGCTTGCGCGAGCCGATCGACACCACGATCTCGCCGCGCGGGATGCCGACCGGGCTCTGCGCGACCAGGAGCGTCGCGCCGCCGGGCGCGAGCCGCGGCGAGGTGGTCTCGACGTCGGCCACCGTCGGCGATCGCCAGTCGACCGTGATCGGCGACGCGCGATCGCTGGCGCCGATCGTCGCCGCAACCGCGTCGGCGTCGTCGATCGACGTGACGACGTTCATCGTGCCGCTGGTGCGCGCGGCGATCGCGCCGAGCAGCCAGCGGTTGGGTGCGCCGCCGACGCCGACGGTGTGGACGTGGACGCCCGCGGTGGCCGCGCGCTCGATCGCGGCGGCGTCGTCGGCGACCAGGCCGTCGGTGATCACCACGACCTCGGGCGCCGGATCGCGCGGCAGGTTGGCGAGGGTCACGGCCAGGCCGCGGGTCAGATCGCTGCCCGTGCTCGGCAGCTCGGCGAGGGCGCGCCGCGCCGCGGCGTGATCGGCGGCGAACCGCGGCGTGTCGCCGATCGCGACCACCGCGATCGCGTCGCCGGAGCCGAGCCTGGCGATCAGCGCCTCGGCGACCCGCCGCGCCGCGGCGGCGGCGGCCCCGTCGAGCGACGGCGACCGATCGATCGCGACGATCCAGCGCCGCGCCGCCCGCGACGGCGGTGGCCCGGCCCGCTCGGCCTCGATCAGCACCGCGAGCCACGCGCCGCCCTTGCCGTCGAGCTGACCGATCGCGCGGACCTGCGGCGCGGTGGTCCACCGCAGCACCAGCTCGCGATCACCGCGGGCGTCGGCGAGGACGATCCGCGCGGCGCGATCGGTGCGCTCGATCGCGAGCGGGTGCGACGGCGACGTGATGGTGTCGGCGTCGTCGAGCTGCACGGTCAGGCGATACGGCGTCACCGCGCCGATCGCGCTCGGCGGCGTCACCCGCGACGCGTCGGGCGCACGATCGGTGTCGGGCAGCACGCCGCCGCCCGTGGTCGGCTTGCCGGTCGCGCGGCCCGGGACGTAGCGCGGGCCGACCACCAGCGGGTGCGCCAGCTCCCAGGTGCCGTCGCGGCGGACCAGCGCCGCCTGCCAGCGCAGCGTGATCTCGACGTCGCCGCCCGCGGGCACCGGCGCGATCGACTGGGTGAAGACGCCGGGGCGCTCGGCCTCGATCAGCGCGGCGGCGCGGCCCGCGGTCACCGCCGCCTGGTAGCGCGCCGACGCCTCGGCGCGTCGCGCGATCACGCCCGTCACCGTCGTCCCGCCGAGCGTGACCGCCATCGCCTCGACGGTGGCGCCGGTCGGCAGCGGGAACACGTACACCGCCTCGATCGCCTCGGTGCGGACGTTGTGGAAGCGCTGGCGCACGACGCCGTGGGCGATGCCCATCCGCACGTCGATCTCGATCGACGCGTCGACCATCGGCACCGGTGCGCCGCCCGCGAACAGCCCGGCCCCGGTCGCCGTCGCCTCGCTGCGTCCGGGCGCCACGACGACGCCCGCGGCCAGGAGGCACGCGACGAGGCCGAGGCGCAGGCTCATGGCTCGACCTTACACGCACTGCCCCCGGCCGCGATCTATCAGTCGCCACCCGACCACGTCGATCGTGTCTCCCGACCCGCGGCGATCGATCGCGCGCGGCAAGTCGGCGCCGATCCTCGCCTCGCGCCGCCCTCGTCGCTGGCACTGGCGATGCAACCGTTGCGGTCGTGCCCCCCACCTTCCTCCCCGCCCGACTCCGCCGCCGCCTCCACCGCGCGATCGCCGCCGCCGCGTCCACCGCGATCGTCGCGCTCGGCTCGTGTGGCAGCGGTCAGCGCCCCGATCTCGCCGTCACCACCTTCGCGCCGGTCCGGATCGCCGACGGCGACGGCCCGATCGAGCTGCGGTTCGACAAGCCCGCCATCCCCGACGCGCTGGTCGGCACCGACATCACGACCGGCGTCGTCCTCGAGCCCGCGGTGGCGTGGCGCGGTCACTGGCAGGATCGCCAGACCCTCGTCGTCGAGCCGCTCGCGCCACTCAAGGCGTCGACTCGCTACCGCGTCGCGCTCACCGATGCGCTGGCGCGGCGCACCGGCGGCTTCCACTTCGACTTCGTCCACCAGCCGCTCACCATCGACGGCCTGGTCGGCGACGCCAGCGCGGAGGCGCTGCCGATCGATCAGCCGTTCCACCTCGGCTTCAGTCAGAAGGTGAAGGCGGCCGACGTCGCCGCCCACTGCCGGCTGCGCGGCCTCACCGGATCGATCGCGCTGGCGGTGACCACGCCCGACGAGGTCGCGACCTCGATCGCGGTGCGCGCGCCGATCGCGTTGCCGGCCGACGCCGATCTCACCCTCGAGTGCAGCGACCTCGGCGCGGCGGGCGCCGACGCCACGCTCGAGCCGTGGACGCTCGCGGTCCACACCCGCTCCAACCTGTTCGTCCGCGCGATGACGCCCGCGGGCGCCGACCTCGCCGCCGACGAGGTCACGCTCGAGATCGTGCTGTCGACCCCGGTCGCCCTCGAGGACATCCGCCAGGCGGTGACCGCGACCCCCGCGATCCCCGGGCTCGATCAGGGCTGGCTCGACGGCGGCGGCACCCGCTACCGCGTCACCGCCGATCTCGAGACCAACACCACCTACGCGATCACCGTCGCCGGGCTGCGCGATCGCTACGGCCAGCGCCTCGCCGAGGACGCCAACCACCTGTTCGAGACCGGCAACGCCAGCCCGCGGCTGTCGCTCGAGCGCGGCATCTACGCCCTCGAGGCCAGCGCCGCGGGCTACCCGGTGTGGTCGCGCAACGTCCACCGCTACGACGTCGAGTGCGCGCAGCTGCCGACCGCGAAGCTGGTGCAGGCGCTCACGACCGACATGAACTACGACCCGTGGGGCG
>JAYTAJ010000728.1:0-18786 GCA_043737575.1 Myxococcales bacterium
GCGCTGGCCGCGGTGCTCGGCGGCGGCGGCCTCGGGCTCGGCGCGGTCGGCGGCGCCACCGCGGTCGTGGTCGGCTCGCTCGCGGGGACCACCGCGGCGATCGCGATCGGCGCGGCGGCGGCGTGCGGGCTCGGCGTCGGCGCGGCGCTGGCGGGGCTCGCGGATCGCGCGGCGCAAGCCCAGGCGCCGGCGGTGCAGATCGCGGTGGCGGCGGCGCTGGTCGCGATCGTCGCGATCGCGGTGCTCGGCTTCTTCGGCGCGATCGGCGTGGTCGCGATCGCGGTCGCGGGCCTCGGCGTCGCGGCGGGCGGCGGGCGATGACGGTCGCGGCGATCGAGGTGCGCGGCCTCGGCAAGCGCCGCGCCGGCCGCTGGGTCGTCGACGAGCTGTCGTTCACGGTCGCGCCCGGCGAGATCGTCGCGCTGGTCGGCGGCAACGGCGCGGGCAAGAGCACGACCCTCGCGATCGTCGCGGGCGCGCTGGCGATCGATCGCGGCTGGGTCGCGATCGCGGGCGCGACCTCGGGTCGGCGCCGCCACGTCGGCTACGTGCCCGAAGGCGCCGACGCGCCCGGTCACCTGACCGCCGCCGAGCTGTGGGCGCTGGTCGGCGGCCTGCGCGGCGGCGCCGCGGTCGACGCCGCGGTCACGGCCGCGCTCGAGCTCGACGTGCTCGCGCCGCTGCGCTTCGATCGGATGTCGCTCGGCCAGCGCCGCCGCGCCTGCCTCGCCGCGGCGCTGATCGGCGCGGCGCCCGCCCTGGTCCTCGACGAGCCCGACAACGGCCTCGACGATCGCGGCCTCGCCGCGATGGCCGAGTTGCTCGCCGCCGCGACCGCGCGCGGCGCGGGCGTGCTGATCGCGACCCACGATCCGGCGGTGCGCTCGCGGGTCGCGACCCGCGAGCTGGTGCTCGATCACGGCAAGCTTCAGCCGCGCGGCTTCTGATCGGGGCAGCGCGCGAAGTCGTCGATCGCGTCGCCGCCGTCGAACTTGATGCCGCTCCAGCACACGTCCCAGGTCACCGCCGAGGTCGGCACCGGATCGCCGAAGCCGCCGACCTTGATCGTCCAGTCGTTCTTGGCGCCCGGCTCGATCTTGCCGTTCCACGACAGCGGCGGCGACGACCGCACCACCTGCTTGCCGTCCTTGTCGTAGCCGTAGACCGTGATCGCCATGTACGTGATCGGCTTGGTCGACAGGTTGTAGGCGTTGAGCTCGGGCCAGCCCTCGTCGGTGCGCTTGCCGGTCTTCTGGAACGTCACCGACTCGAACGGCGGCTTGTCGGCGGGCGTGATCGCCGCGGGCGCCGGATCGGCGGTGATGGCGGCAAAGTTGCCGCCGCCCTTGGCGCTGGTCTTGGCCTTACCGTCCTTTGCCTTGCTGTCCTTGCAGCCGGTCGACGAGATGAGCGGGATCAGGGTGAGCATGCAGGTGGTGAACGTCGTCGTGAGCTTCATCGAATCCTCCTGCGGTCGCGAGTTGCAAGGCGACGGCCAGCGCAAGCGCGCGAGCCGAGGTCGCGCGCGCGGTCGTCACGCCGTCACGTGTCGACACACGCCGCCGTTGGTGTCGGCGTGATCGCGACCCGTGGCATCATCGGCGCGATGACCGCGGGGGCCGACGACCGGCGCGACACGCTCGTCGACGACACCGCGGTCGCGGCGCCGGTGGCGGCGCGCGGCCGCCACACGATCACCGATACCGGCGGCGACGTCGTCGACGCGACCGCGCCGACCACCGACGGCTGGGGCCGCGATGCGCCGCGCGGCGATCCCGACGCGCTGATCGGCAAGACCATCGGTCGCTACCGCGTGCTGGCGCGGCTCGGCGCGGGCGGCATGGGCGTGGTCTACGCCGCGCTCGATCCCGCGCTCGATCGCAAGGTCGCGCTGAAGGTGCTGCCGCCGCTCGCCGCCGAGCGTCGCGCTCACCTCGAGATCCGGCTGCGGCGCGAGGCTCAGGCGCTGGCGCGGCTCGAGCACGCCCACGTGATCGCGGTCTACGATGTCGGGGTCGCGGCCGAGAGCGTCTTCGTCGCGATGCAGCTGATCGACGGCACCACGCTCGACGCGTACCTCGCGAACCAGCGACCCGAGCCGCCGCGGATCCTGGCGCTGTTCGTCGAGGCCGCGCGCGGGCTCGACGCCGCTCACGCCGCCGGCATCGTCCATCGCGACGTCAAGCCGTCGAACCTCTTGGTCGATCGCGCGGGCCGAGTCTACGTCGGCGACTTCGGGCTGGCCCGCAGCGGCGACGGCGACGACGACGGCGAGCGCGACACCAGCCTGCTCGGCGCCGAGATGACGCGCGCTGGCGCTGTGATGGGCACGCCCGTGTACATGGCGCCCGAGCAGCACGCGGGCCGCGGTGCGACCGCGCGCTCCGATCAGTTCAGCCTGTGCGTGTCGCTGTGGGAGGCGCTGTTCGGCCAGCACCCGTTCGTCGACGGCCGCTGGACCGAGGACGCGGCGATCGCGGCGATGCGCGACGATCGCGTCGTCGAGCCGCCGCGCCGCGCGGTGGCGCCGCGGGTCGTCCGCGCGCTGCGCCGCGGCCTGCGCCACGATCCCGCGCAGCGGTGGCCGACGATGACCGCGCTGGTCGACGAGCTGGAGCCGCGATCGCGCGGCACCTGGATCGCCGCGGGGCTCGGCGCGGCTGGCATCGCGGGGGCGGTGGCGCTGACCGTCGCGCTGACCGGCAGCGCGCCCGATCCGCTCGCGGCGTGCGAGGCGGGCGCGAGCCAGCTACGGCCGATCTGGCCCGGGCAAGCCGCGCCGCTGCGGGCCGCGATCGTCGGCGCCCGGCTGCCAGGTGGCGCCGCCATCGCCGACCGCGTCGCCGCGATCCTCGACGGCAAGGCCGCGCGCTGGACCACGCTGCGGCGCGAGGTCTGCCGTGCCGAGCAAGCCGGGCGCGGCGAGCTGCAGCGCCGCTGCCTCGAGACCCAGCGCGCGATCACCGCCGACACGATGGGCCTCCTGCTCACCGCCGATCGCGCGGCGCTGCTGCGCTCGGTCGAGATCGTGCGCGGCGTGCCCGATCCGGACCGCTGCACCTCGCCCGCGGTGGCCGGGGTCGAGCCGCCGGCCGCGGCGATCAGCGCCGAGGTCGCGGCCCACGAGCTGACGGTCGGGCGGGTCCGCGCGCTCGGCGACGCCAACCGCTGGCGCGAGGCCGGGGTCGAGTCGGAGCGCCTCGTCACCGCCGCCGAGGCGCTGGGCTACGCGCCGCTCACGTCGCGCGCGCTCTTGAACCACGGGATGGCGCTGACCAACCTCGGCCGCGAGGTCGAGAGCACCGCCGCGTTCGAGCGCGCCGCCGAGCTGGCGACCCAGGCCCGCGACGATCTGATCGCGGCCAAGGCCCACACCTCGCTGTTCCTCACCGCGGTCGGTCGCAGCGAGTCGCCGCGCATCGCCACGCTCCGACCCATCGCGCGGGCGTCGGCCCAGCGCAGCGGCGATCCCGCGCTCATCCACGGCTTCGAGCGCGTCGATGGCGAGGCCGCGATCGCCGAGGCCCGCTACCTCGAGGGCGCGGCGATCTGCGCGGCGGTGTACGAGCTGCCGCCCGACGAGATCGAGGTCTACCTGCGGCTCGAGGCCGCGACCTGCGTGATGACCGCGTTCCTGAGCGTCGGCGATGTCGAGCAGGCCGACGCCTGGGGCAAGAAGGCCTTCGCCACCGCCGAGGCCGGGTACGGCGCGGCGACCTACGACACGGTCGCGGTGATGGCCGCGCAGGTGCTCATCGCGCGTCGTCGCGGCGATCTCGATGGCGCGATCGAGCTCAACCGTCGCGCCCTCGAGCTGTCGATCCAGGTGCTCGGCACCGACAACATCGAGGTCGCGATCGCGCGCATGACCCAGGCGCAGCTCCTCCGCCAGGCCGGCCGAGCCAAGGACGCGCTGCCGATCGCGCTCGAGGCGCTGGCGGTGATCTCGCGCGACAGTCCGGGCACGTCGCGCGAGGCCTCGACGCTCACCACGGTCGCGCAGATCCACAAGGCGGTCGGCGATCTCGAGGCGGCGGCCGCGACCTACGAGCGTTCGATCGCGCTGGCGGAGAAGATCTACCCGCCCGACGACAACAACCTCGCGATCCTGCGGTTCTCGTTCGGTAGCTTTCTCCTCGAGACCCAGTCCTACACCCGCGGCGACGCCCTGCTCACCGCGGCCGAGGCGACGTGGCGGCGGCTCGGCGATCCACGGGCCGCGGTCATCGAGGTCACGCGCGCCGAGAGCCTGACCGAGCAGGGCCGCAACGCCGAGGCGATTCCGCGGTTCGAGCACGCGCTCGCGGCGATGCAGGCGAGCGGCATGACCGACAACCTGCTCATCGTCCGCGTCAATCTCGAGCGTGCCCGCTGGAACGCCAATGTCGGACGTCGCCAGGCCCGGGCGCGGCTCGAGGCGATGCTGGCCGAGGCCGAGGCCAGCGGCGCCGACGGTGCCGAGGTCGCGGCCGAGCTGCGGTCGTGGCTCGCGAAGCGCTGATCACGCCGGGCGGCGCAACAGCTCGCCCGGCGCCTTCACCGCGCGCAGCTTGATCCCGAACGTCGAGCCGCCGACGCTGGCGGCCAGCGCGTCGACGATGATCAGGATCGCGGCGACGGTGCCCATGGTCGCAGCCGCGCCGTCGAGCTTGCCGCTGGCGCCGACCGCGCTGGCGGCGGCGGTCATGACCGACTTGACGATGACGTAGTAGACCGCGCCGAGCGCGAACGACGCGATCACGAACGGGCCGACCGCCTGCAGCGTCGACGCCTTCGTCAGGTAGCCGCCGAGGAACGCCATCAGGCCGAAGAAGCCGAAGAAGACGATCGCCGACACCTTGAGGCCGTGCTTCGCGGTGAGGAACGAGAGGCCGAGCCCGCCGATCACGGCGACCAGGGCAAACAGCCAGACGAAGTGGGGGGATAGACGCTTGTCGTTGTTCATCATGCGAGTCGCTTCATCAAGCGACGTGCCACCGCGCGGCGTGTGGCATCGCGGATCTGCGCGGCGCGCGATCGTCCACCCGGCGACACGTGTCGACACACGCCGCTGTATGCTCGCGGCGTGACCTCGCGCCAGACGCTGACCGACGAGTCCTCGGTGATCGGCGGGACCACGCCGACTCCCGCGGTGGTGCTGATCGCGACCGCGGGTCGGCCGCTGGTGCGGGTGCTGCCGGTCGCGCCGCGCAGCGGGCGCGTCACGATCGGCCGCGAGCTGGCGCTGCCGTCGGGCGGGTTCGAGCTCGGCGACGCCAAGGCGTCGCGGGCCCACGCCGAGCTGCGGCGCGATGGCGACGGGTGGATCGTGCGCGATCACGGCAGCCACAACGGCACGTTCGTCGATGGCCGCCGGATCGTGGGCGAGCTCGCGGCCGCCGATGGCGCGGTGATCCGGATCGGCGCGTCGCTGTTCTGGCTGGTCGGCGACGCCACCGACATGCGCGACGACGGCGTCGACGACGACGGCGAGGTCGTGCTCGGCGCACGATCGCGGGCGACGGTCGAGGCGGTGCGTCGCAGCGCCGCGGCGCCGACGCTCTTGATCCTCGGCGAGAGCGGCACGGGCAAGGAGCGGCTCGCGCGCACGTATCACCAGCGCGGCCCGCGCGCGGGCGGACCGTTCGTCGCGGTCAACTGCGCCGCGATCCCCGCGACGATCGCCGAGCGCGTCCTGTTCGGCTCGCGGCGCGGCGCGTACTCGGGCGCCGAGGACGCGCCTGGCTACGTCCAGGCCGCCCACGGTGGCACGCTGTTTCTCGACGAGCTGGGCGAGCTCGCGCCCGAGCTGCAAGCCAAGCTCCTGCGCGTGCTCGAGAGCCGCGAGGTGTGGCCGGTCGGCGCGACCCGCGGCATCCCGATCGAGCTCGGCGTGGTCGCGGCGACCCATCGCAACCTGCGCGCCGCGGTCAGCGACGGCCGGTTCCGCGAGGACCTCTACTACCGCCTCACCAAGCCGGTCGTCCACGTCGCGCCGCTGCGCACGCGCAAGGACGAGCTGCCGGTCTTGGCGCGCCGCGCCCTCGTCACCGCGGGGCCGGGCCTCACCGTCCACGCCCGGCTGCTCGAGGCGCTGTGCGTGCGGCCGTGGCCGGGCAACGTCCGCGAGCTGCTGCACGAGGTCACCGCGGCCGGGGCCGCCGCGATCGCCACGGGCCGCGCCGAGGTCCGCCTCGACGATCTGGCCGACGACGCCGGTCAGGCCTTCGTCGGCGCCGCCGATCTCGACGCCGCACCCGCCGCCGCCGCCGCGCCGATCCGCGAGCTCGATCGCGATCAGCTGGTCGCCGCGCTCGCCGCGGCGGGCGGCAACGTCTCGGGCGCGGCGCGCGCGCTCGGCCTGCACCGCACCCAGCTCTACCGCCTGCTCGATCGCCACGGCCTCGGCCGCGATCGCCCGTAGCGAGACGCGCCGCGCCGGGCCGAAAACGCCGATGCCCGCAGCGCGAGCGGCGGGCATCACAGAGGCGAAGGCGAAGGCGAAGCGAAGCGCGAAGCGGGAGTCAGCTCAGTTGCGACGGCCGACCAGGTCGAAGGTCGACGTCGCCGCGTAGCCGCGGACCTGGACGAAGATCTTGGCGGGCGACGCCAGGGTGACCTCGCACGACTCGTTCGAGCCGTTCTTGTACGGACGGCAGTCGTAGGTGCTCGCGGTCGGCTCGCTGCCGATGCGGACGTACAGATCGGCGTCGGCGTTGCCGGTCATCTCGAAGGTGTACGTACCGGCCGCGAGGGTCGGGGTCGGGAACTTCTTGATCTCGGCCTTCTTGATGGCGCCCGAGCCGCGGAGCCCGGTCCACGCCTCGGGGGTGCCGCCGCCGCCCGGGGTGAAGGTGTTGTCCTGCTCGCCGGTGACGAGGACGACCTGGCTGCGATCGACGCTCGCGAAGATCTGCTCGTAGGTCTTCGGCGCGCCGTAGTTGAGGAGGCCACGGTAGAGCGCCATCGTCGCCGCGGGCATCGACGAGAAGAAGGCCGGCATGCCGTTGCTGATGCCGTCGACGTACTTGGTGCCGGTGGTGTCGTCGGGGTTGACCGCGACGTGGCTGCTGTTGATCGCGCCGTCGACGTAGGCGTAGGTGTCGCAGCCGTTCTCGAACATGATCAGGTACTGACCCGCGGTCCAGCGACCGGCGCGCGCCAGGGCGCGGACGTTGGCGCCGAGGCCGGCGTGGCCGTTGTAGACGATGAAGTCGGCGCGGGTCGACAGGCCCTCGTAGCGGGTGCGGAACGCGCTGGTGTCGAGCGCGGTGCGGACGTTGTCGGTGAGCAGCGCGTTGATCTGCACGGTCTTGCCGTCGGCGTTCCGGCCAGTCCACTGGATGTCGGTGACGCCGACGCCCGGGCTGGTCGGGATGGTCGCGGGGATCGACACGACGTTGGTGAGCCCGCGCAGCTCGGTCTTCACCGACGACACGAAGGCGTTGTACGCGGCGATGCCGGCGTCGCTCGAGGTCGTCGCGCCGTCCTCGTACTTGCCGAAGATGGCGACGACCTTGAAGGCGTTGTCCTCCCAGACCTTGTGGTACTCGGGGAACTTGCCGGTCGTGTTGATCGGCGAGATCGACACCGAGGCGGTGGTCTTCACGACGTCGGCCGCGGTGAACGAGCAGCCCGACCGCTCGGGCCGGAAGTAGTACCACATGCTCCCGGAGTCGACGTCGTGAGCGCCGAAGTCGACACAGGTGTGGCTGTAGCTGGTCGCGAAGCGCTCGATCGCGGCCGAGCCCATGTCGGCGGGGAAGGTCAGCGCGACCGTCGACGGGATGTTGGTCTTCGAGCCCCACGCGACCGGCAGCTTCGCGTGATAGGTGATCTTGGTGCGGCCCGCGACCGTCGTCTTCCGGACGTTGGTGAGCGCGACCTTGTCGAGGCGGCCGACCGAGTTCCTGCCGTTGAGCTGACCGATCGTGTAGAGGAGCTGGTCCTCGACCGTGTTCTCGGCGTTCCACGACGAGTCGGTCATGAGCTGACCGTCGAACTCGATGTCGACGAAGATGGCGGCGGCGCTCGAGTCGGCCTTGCCGTCCTGGTCCTTCACGATCTCGCCCTCGTAGGGGTCGTCCTCGGTGGCGCAGCCAGCGAAGGGGGCCGCGAGCAGCGGGGCCGCACAGAGCAGGGCGAGAGACGACAGGCGCTTCATGGGCGCGGGAAAAGCAAGCGAGGTGCCAGCCGCCGCAACGCGCAAGATGCCGAGATCGTTACGCCGATCGCCGGCTGATCGGGTTGCCAGCGACGGGAGCGAGCCTCGGTCAGCCGGCGGATCGAGTAGCCGGGGCGCGCCGCCGGACCCCGCCGCGCGGAGATCCTTTGCCGCGATCGCGCGTAGACCGCCCATGCTTCGCCTCGCCGCCCTCGCCGCCCTCGCCGTCGTCGCTCTCCCCCTCACCGCCGCCGCGCAGCCGCCTCCCGACAACAACCCCGGCGTCGCCTACGAGCTGGACTCGACCACGACCGGCGACGTCCGCGCCGCCACCCGCGACTGGCTGGTCGGCCCGCCCGGCTGGGACGTCGGCGGCGAGCTGCGGTTCATCACCAGCTCCCTCGGCCTGGTCGAGGGCCGCGCCCTCAAGCTCACCGACATCGGCATCCTGCGCGCCCGCCTCCGCTACACCGCGAGCAAGCGCATCGAGCTGTTCGCCTCGGTCGACGCCCTCGCCAAGCAGCCGAGCTACTCCGACAGCCTGCCGTTCCAGGGCGCGACGCTCGGCCTCAAGGTCGCGGTCAGCCGCAAGTGGGCGCTCACCGCGGGCGTGTCGGGCGGGCCGACGCTCGGCGACGACGGCGCCTGGGGCGACGGCGCGACCCAGGTCGTCTATCGCTCGCATCCCGACGAGACGCTGTCGTTCCAGGTCAGCGGCGGCGCCAAGGCCACCGCGCTGCGGTTCGACGACGCGCCCGACCAGTGGCTCACCGAGGCCACCGCCGGCGGCAACGTCATGCTCCACACCCCCAACGGCTGGTTCGGCGCCTGGCTCGGCGCCAACCTCGCCGTGCCCGTCGTCGCGTCCGACAACCTCGATCCCAACACCCGCCTCGACCTCACGATCGGCACCGTCTACGCCGTCGTCCCGGCCTGGGACGTCTACGCCGAGGCCTCGATCTTCGATCGCGGCGACGCCGGCATGCCCGGCACCATGCTGCCCATCCTCGACGGCGGCTTCGATCAGAAGCAGATCGTCATCGGCGTCGTCCGCCGCTTCGACGGCAAGCAGTCGTCGCGGCGCGGAAACGACGCGCTGATGCTGAGCGCGCGCTGATTCGCGTACGCGACGGGATGGTAGGCTCGTGATCGTGACCGACGGCTCGCCTCGCATCACGAAGGTCCGCTTCGCCGGCCTGCGGACCGCCGCGTCCGTCGAGCTCGAGCTCGGCGGGCTGACCGTGCTGATCGGCCCGAACGGTGTCGGCAAGTCGACGCTGATCGAGGGCCTCGAGCTGCTGCGGAAGGTCATGTCGGGGGACGACTTCCTGCGCGCGCTATACAGCGACCACGGCGGTCCGATGTCGCTGCGCGCTCACGGCGCGAGCGAGATCGGCCTGGGGATCGACGTCGAGGCCGACGGCTTCGAGTACCGTTACGCGCTGGTGCTCGGGGGCGTGAACGGCGCACTGGAGATCACCGCTGAATCGCTCACCCAGGACGGCGAGACGGTGTTCGTCCGCAGTCGCGACACGCTGTCGACTACGAGAGCGAACTCTGCGGGAAATCTCGCACGATTGCGCGCTCCACAAGCCGTGCTGCCGTTGTTCACGGATCCAGAGATCGATGCTGTCGGTACGCTCATCGACAGCATCGACGTGCATACGCCCTTCGCGACCCAGGCGCGGTGGGCGGGTCGCGATCAGAACGCGCGCAGCGACAACATCGTGCAGGCGACCACGCGGTTGGCACGTGGAGGCATCAATCTGGCGAACGCGCTGCACGCCTTGCGCAATCGCAACGACTGGAAAGACACGCTCGAGACCATTCGTGTCGTGGTCGATGAGGACATCATCGACGTCACGACGCCCGCATCGCTGAGCGGCGGCACGATCGGCTTCGCGGTGACGTACCGCACGGGCAACGTGCCCGCGTTCGCGTTGTCGGACGGGACGCTCGCGCTCCTGTCGTTGGTCGTGATCTCGGCTCTCGACGACGGGGCAATACCCCGCTCCGCGCTCGTGCTCGACGAGCCGGATCTCCATCTCCATCCGAGCGCGATCCGCTACGTCGTCGCGCTGCTCGAGCGATGCGCGAAGCGCTATCCGGTCATCGTCGCGACACACTCCGATCAGCTGCTCGACTGCCTAAGCGTCCCAGCGCGCTCGACGGTGCTCTGCGATCTCGACGAGCATCGTCACCTCCGGCTCCGTCGGCCCGACGCTGCGCAGCTCGAGAAGTGGCTGCCCGAGTACCGCGGCGTTGGCCACATACGCGCCGAAGGCTACGACAGCCTGGTGTTTCCAAGGCCGGTCCCCGTCGTCACCAAGTCATGACGGTCTACGTCCTTTGGGAGAACCACGCGACTGGTTCGATCCGGGACTTCGGCCCGCACGCGTTCCTGGTTGCGTGCGTCGCCGATCGACTGGGTACGAATCGGTTCGAGTTGCAGCGCCAAGAGGTGATCAATGGTCGATCGTGCAACGGGAACAGCAACGTCTTTCGTGAGCTCGGACGCCAGCCCTTGTGGAATGCGGCGCCCTATCTGATCGCTACACTCGATGCCGACAAGCTCCACGATCTACTTGGAGGCACGGCGCGGAAGTCGGTTGACCAGACGGGGTACGCGGCGTGGGCCGCGCAGATGGAGGCGCAGTGCCGAGCACGGATCGGCGCTCACGATGCCGCGCGGCTCACGGTCGCGTTCCTCGATCGCAACGTCGAATCGTTGCTCCAAGTGCTGGGCGGCGACACGATCGAGAAGGATGTCGTGCACCGCGACACCATCCTGCGGCGGGCGTCGGCGAGTCCCGACTTGATCCACCGCGCGTCGGCGCAGATGCCGACCTGGGCGGCGCTGGTCGACGCGGTCGCGCGCCGCCTATGATGCGCGGGTGCGTGTTCTGCGCGATCGTCGGGGGTGACGAGGTGGCGAGCGTGGTGGCGCGGCGGGCGGCGGCGATGGCGTTCATGGATCTTCGGCCGTGGCGGCCGGGGCACGTGCTGGTCGTGCCGCGGGCGCACGGCCAGCGCGTCGCCGACGTCGCGCCAGGAGAGGTCGCGGCGGTGTTCGCGCTGGCGACCGAGATCGCGGCGGCGGTGCGGGCGAGCGGGCTGCCGTGCGACGACGTCAACCTGATCGTCAACGACGGTCCGGCGGCCGGACAGACGGTGGCGCACCTGCACGTCCACGTCGTCCCGCGGGTGCGCGGCGATCTGTGGCGGGCGGCGACGATCGTGCCGCGTCGCGTGCTGCCGCCGATCGCCCGGGCCCGCCTCGACGCCGACGCGGCGCGCATCGCCGCGAGGCTTCCGCCTGGATCGGCGTGAGTGGCGCCACTGCGCTATGCTCGCGACCGATGGCGACCACCGTGCAACAGCTCCGCGCGTTCCTCGATCGGCCGTGGGCGCGGTTGCGCGCCGCGAAGGATCGCCATACCGCCGCGGTGATCACACGCGATGGAACCGCGCGGGCGTTTCAGCTCGCGGCGGTGCTGCGCGACCACGCCGCGGCGATGGGGGCTCAGCCGAGCGTGGCCGAGCGCCGCGCGGATCTCGACGCTGCGGTCGCGATGCGCAGAAAGCTCGATCGTGCCGGCCGACGTCCCCTCCGCGCTCGCTGATCTCGCCGCCGCCTTCGCCGGCCTGGGGCTGCGCTGGTACGTCTTCGGCGCGCAAGCGGTGATCGCCGCGGGCGTCCCGCGGCTCACCGCCGACATCGACGTCACCGTCGAGGCTCCCCGCGGCGGCACGCGCGCGCTGATCGCCGCGCTGGCGCGGCGCGGGATCGCGATGCGCGACATCGGAGACGTGGAGACGTTCATCGCCGAGACGCGGGTGATTCCTGCGATCCATGTCGCGTCGCAGCTGCCCATCGACGTCGTGCTCGCGGGGCCGGGGCTGGAGGACGAGATGATGGCGCGGGTCCAGCTTCGATCGGTCGGTGCCGTCGAGATTCCGTTCGTCGATCTCGCCGATCTGATCGCGCTCAAGCTCCTCGCGGGCCGAGACAAGGATCTGGAAGACGTGCGCGCCTTGGTGCGCGCGGAGCCCGCGGGCCTGTCGCTCGAGCTCGCCCGCGAACGGGTCGCGGTGCTCGGTGCGCTGATCGACGACTCGACGCTGGTCGCGACGTTCGATCGGCTGACGACGAGCGGCGCCGCGTTGCCGAAGCCGCGACCGAAGCCGTCGCGGTCGCGCAAGAAGCCTCGGTAGTGGCTTCAGTCGGAGTAGGCGAAGACGTAGGCGTAGGCGGCGCCGACGTGGCGGGCGAACAGGCCGACGCGGGTGATGGGGAGATCGGCGCCCTCGCTGTAGGCGCCGCCGCGGGTGTTGGCGCCGACGGTGACGTCGCAGCGGCGCTCGGTGGTGCGGGCGTGCTTGATGGTCGCGGTCAGCGGCGGCGCGATCGAGGCGGCGAACAGGCCGACCCGGGTGAACGTGAGCGAGGCCGCGCCGACCTCGACGGCCATGGTCTCCATCGCGGTCACGGTCGCGGGGTTGTCGTAGAGCGCGCAGCCGCGGCCCGTGCCGACGACGAAGTCGACGGGATCGGCGAGGCCGAGGTAGGCGGTGCCCGAGGTGATCGTGACGTCGGTGATGGTGGCGCGGGTCTCGACGACGACGTGCTGGCCGACGCCGACGGTGATGGGCCGCGAGATCCGCGAGATCGTCGCGTCACCGGCGACGATCATCGCGTCGCCGTTCTGGGCCCAGGCGCCGGCGTGGGCGGTCCACGCGCCGAGCGAGGCGTCGGTGAACGGCTCGAACAGCAGCCGCAGGTTGCCCGGGATCGTCGGGCGCGGATCGCAGGCGTCGCCGAGGCCGTCGTCGTCGAAGTTGGCCTGCATCGGATCGGCGAGGTGCGGGCAGCCGTCGCAGACGTCGCCGACGGCGTCGCCGTCCTCGTCGTGCTGGTCGGGGTTGGCGAGGCGGGCGCAGTTGTCGACGGTGTTGAGGACGCCGTCGCCGTCATCGTCGACCGAGGCGTCGATCGGCCGGGCGTCCATCGCGGGCGCGTCGGTCGCGGCGTCGGCGGTGGTGGCGTCGTCGTCGGTCGCGGCGTCGGGCGGGCCGGCGTCGTCGTCGATGAAGCGGCACTGGCCGTCGACGCCGCACACCCCGGGGACCTTGCCGCGGACGCACTGGGTCGAGTCGGTGCACTGGTGCGAGACGTCGAAGCAGCCAGTCACGGACAGCGCGACGGTGGCGACGGCCGAACAACCCCAGCGGCGCATGGGGGCAATCGTACGCCTGCTTTGGCCATTCAATGCAACCCCGTCCCTAGCGTAGCATCCTCGGCCGGGGCGCCACCGGGGCGCGAAAGGACGACGATGCGAACCTCACGGCTGTTGCTGGTCGGTGTGCTGATCTCGTGTGGCGGTGGCCAGAAGGCGCATCGCGCGCCGCCACCCGAACCAGTGGTGGCGGGGCTGACGCCGTCGGGCGATCCGCCGCCGCCGACCGAGGAGCAGCCGATGCCACTGTGGTCGGCGGTGAAGCGCGGCGTCCTGCCCAACGGCCTCACCTATTACGTGATGCCGCACCAGCAGCCGGCCCAGCGCGCGGCGATGTGGCTCGCGGTCAACGCCGGCTCGCTGCAGGAGGACGACGACCAGCAAGGCCTGGCGCACTTCGTGGAGCACATGGCCTTCAACGGCACCGAGCGCTTCGCGAAGCAGGGCATCATCGACTACCTCGAGAAGATCGGGATGGAGTTCGGGCCCGACGTCAACGCGTTCACGTCGTGGGACGAGACCGTCTATCAGGTCCAGGTCCCGACCGACGACCCGGCCTACGTCGCCACGGGCCTCGACATCCTGCGCGACTGGGCCGGCGGCATCACCTTCGATCCGGTCGAGGTCGACAAGGAGCGCGGCGTCGTCCTCGAGGAGTGGCGCCTGCGCAAGGGCGCGTACGATCGCCTGCTGCAGAAGCAGGCGCCGGTGATCTGGGGCGGCACCCGCTACGCGGTGCGGCTGCCGATCGGCCTGCCCGAGGTCATCACCAAGGCGTCGCGCGACACCTCGGTCCGCTTCTACCAGGACTGGTATCGCCCCGATCTGATGGCGGTGATCGTGGTCGGTGACGTCGACGCCGACGCGATGATCAAGGACATCACCGCGCGGTTCGGCGATCTGACGGCGCCGGCGACGCCGCGGCCGCGCCAGCGCGGCGGCGACCTCGATCGCTCGGGCACCAAGGTCTCGATCGAGACCGACCCCGAGCTGCCGCGCACCAACGTCAGCATCCAGAACCTGTTCCCGCACCGCCGCGAGTCGCACCTGTCCGACTACGGCAAGTTCCTCGGCGACAACCTCTATCACTCCATGCTGCGCGAGCGGCTCGATCAGCTCAGCCGCAAGCCCGAGGCGCCGTTCGTCTACGCGTCGTCGTCGACCGGCGACCAGACCCGCGAGTTCGAGTCGTTCACCCGCAACGCGATGGCGAAGGACGGCCAGATCGAGGCGACGCTCGACGTGCTCTTGACCGAGGTCGCGCGCATCGAGCGTCACGGCTTCACCGTCGCCGAGCTGGCGCGGGCCAAGAAGTCGTTCCTGCGCGGCAGCGCCCAGAGCGCCGCCGAGTGGGACAAGCAGGACGCGTACGAGTACGCCGACGAGCTGACCCGCCACTTCTTCGAGGCCGAGGTCGTGATCGGCCGGGTCGCCGAGGACGAGCTGGCGCGCCGCCTGGTCCCGGCGATCACGCTCGAGCAGGTCAACCACCTGGCGCAGCAGTGGGGCGGCGCCGACACCCGCGCGATCGTCATCAGCGCGCCGGCCGACGCCAAGGGGCTGCCGACCCGCGACCGCGTGCTCGCGCTCGCCAAGGAGATCGAGGCCCGCACCCTCGAGCCGTGGGTCGAGGAGCAGGCGCCGACCGCGCTGATGACGCGGGCGCCGACCCGCGGCGCGATCACCGCCGAGCGCACCATCGCCGACCTCGGCGTCACCGAGTGGACGCTGGGCAACGGCGCCAAGGTGATCGTCAAGCCGACCGACTTCGAGAACCAGACGATCCACTTCGGCGCCGAGAGCGTCGGCGGCACCGCGTACGCGAAGGACGCCGACTTCGCGAGCGCGCGGCTGGCGGCCGAGGCGGTGCCGACCGGCGGCGTCGGCGAGCTGTCCGATCAACGCCTCGACATGTACCTCGCCGACAAGACCGCGCGGATCTACCCGTGGATCGGCGAGACCACCGAGGGCCTGGGCGGCCGCGCCGCGACCGCCGACCTCGAGACCCTGTTGCAGCTGGTCCACCTGCGCATGACCGCGCCGCGCCGCGATCCCGAGGCGTTCGACGCGTGGAAGCGCGGCCGGGTCGCGACGTTGCTACGCCGCGACGTGACGCCCGAGGTCGGCCTGTTCGACGTGATGCAGGCGACGATGTCGGGCAACCACAAGCGCCGCAAGCCGCTGACCGCCGCCGACGTCGAGAAGGTCGACCTCGACAAGGCGATCGCGTTCTACGAGGACCGGTTCGGCGACGCCAGCGACTTCGTCTTCACGTTCACCGGCAACGTCGACGTCGCGGCGCTGAAGCCGCTGGTCGAGACCTACCTGGCGAGCCTGCCGGGCAAGCGCGGCCAGGAGAAGTGGCGCGACATCGGGGTGCGGCCGCCGAAGCAGGTCGTCACCAAGACCGTGAAGCGCGGCGTCGAGCCCAAGGCCGCGGTGCAGATCGTCTTTCACGGCGATCAGGCGTGGTCGCTCGACGCCGAGCGCGACGCGGCGATCCTCGGCAGCATCCTCGAGATGCGGCTGCGCGAGATCTTGCGCGAGGACATGGGCGGCGTCTACGGCGTCGGCGTGTACGGCGACAGCGGTCGGGTCAAGCCGCAGCGCCGGGTGTTCGTGATCCGTTTCGGCTGCTCGCCCGAGAACGTCGCGCCGCTGCAGCAGGCGGTGTTCGCCGAGCTGGCGCGGATCAAGAAGGACGGCGTGGCGCAGGACTACCTCGACAAGGTGAAGGAGTCGCGGCGGCGCAGCCACGAGCTGTCCTTGCGCCGCAACGAGTTCTGGCTGGCGACGCTCGGCGAGGCCGCGAAGTACGGCGATGATCCCCACGCGGCGCTGGCGATCGACGACGAGCTCGGCCGCATCACCAACGATCAGGTGAAGGCCGCGGCGGCGCGCTACGTGTCGACCAAGCGCTACGTCGTCGGCGTGATGGTGCCGAAGCAGTAGATGCGGCGGCGCTTGTCGACGTGACGGTCACGGCGGATCGCGGTCGACGTGATCGGCCGGGTTCTGGATCGTGTACGGCCACAGCCACTCGCGCAGCGCCCGCGTGCCGCGGAGGAACGCAGGGTCGCGGGGCTCGCAGAGCGTCGGCCAGCACGTGAGCATCTTGCAGTCGCCGAGGTCGGTGATCCGCGGCGGCTGATCGAGCGGGGGCAGCGGCGGGAGGCGCGACCAGATCGCGGGGCCGATGATCGTGACGGGATAGAGGCGCAGGAGCTTGTCGCGGTACTCGGTGTGATAGCCGTTGTCGAAGTCGAGGCGCTCGGCGGTCGCCTCGTCGAGCTCGGTGAGCATGACGGCACCGCTGTTGGTGAACTCAGCGAGGGCGTACGGCAGCGCGCGATAGGCCCCGATCGCGCCGTGCGCGACGGGGTAGATGCGCGCGACCGCCTCGATGAACGCGAGGACCGGTCCTGCGACCTCGAGCGGCAACTTGCCTGATTCCACGCTCACCCAGCGGGTGTGAAACCGCGTCTCGTAGTCGTCGAGCGGCTTGCTCGAGCGAAGGTAGACCTGGAGCGCGTCGGTGATCCGCTCCTCCGTCATCTGCCACAGCCCAACCGACTGCGTCGTCGGATCCTCCACAGCCGCGCGAAGTTTTTTCTCGACCACGTTGCGCCCCTGCGACGAGCGGCGGCCCGGGGCCATCGTGATGCGTCGGAAGGTGAGGCCGGTTGTGCTGCACAGCGCGAGGATCGCATCGGCGAGCGCACGGCGGTCGCGGACATCGTCGAGCATGCAGAACGCGACGCCGAGGGCTGGCTCAGTCACTGGAGACACACACGTAGCGGTTCTCGCACATCTTGTATTCGTGGACGGCGACCGTGAGCTTGATCTCGCCGGTCGTGCTGCACCGCTCCTTGAAGATCTTCATGATCTCGCTCCCGCCGAGCGCGTCACTCGCGGCCTCGCCTGCTATGCGACGCTTGTTGTAGTAGAGCGGGACGATGTGCTCGTAGTCCCTTTTCTGGTCGACCCCGTCCGCGCGTCCGGTCGGGCTGTCGGGCTTGAACTCCCAGACGCGGCATTCGTTCGGGTTCACGCAGTCGGGCTTGAAGTGATCGCGCCCCTCGGCGGGGAAGATCGCCTCCTTGCTGCTGCTGGTCGGCACCGTGCAACCCTTGCTGCTGTAGAGGCTCTCGTGCTGCTGCACGCCGTAGGTGTTGGCGTACTGGAGCATCAGGTTGTAGTTGCCGCTCCAGGTGTCGTTGGCCGCCAGCTCGGTGATGCGGGTCTTGTGCTTGGCGAGGAGGCGTTGCAGCTGCGCGCCGCGGGCCTTGGTCTCGCGCTTGTCGGCGAGCGCCTTCACCCGCGCCTCGAGGGCGGGTAGCTCGGCGACGACCGGATCGATCCCCGCGCGCATGCGGCCGCGGATGCCGTCGGCGGTGCGCGACGCGCGCTCCTTCGGCTTGCCGTCGGCGGGGTGCCAGTCCTCGCCGCAGTACGCCTGCCACAGCTCCTTCATGCCGTCGCAGTCGAGGGTGTAGGTCGCGCGCGATCGATCGATCCACGCCAGCACGTCGCGATCGAGATCGTCGCCGCTGGTGCCCGCCCGCAACCGCAGCCGCTCCTCGGCGTTCTTCGGCTTCGCCGCCGCCTTGCCCTGCGCGACCGCCGCGCACGCGGCCTCGGTCTTCTTCAGATCGTCGGCGAAGGTGCGGTGGGTCTCGTCGGCGTCGCGCTGCACGGCCGCCCGGACGTCGCTCCACGGCCCGTCGCTCACCGAGACGTCGCGCGCCTGTGCCAGATCGCGATCCTCCTCGCGTAGCCGCTCGCGGGCCTTGTCGAGCCCGGCCCGCACGGGCGCCGCCAGCTCCTCGGCGAGCCGCGGGATCTCCTCGATACCGTCGCTGTCGTCGCCGTTCTTGCCGATCGCGTCGTCGAGCTCCTGCTCGCGCTGCTTGCACTTGTCGGGCAGCGACGCGAGCTCGTGCTGGTGGAGCTTCAGGCGCTCGAGCGCGGTCAGCGCCGCCTTGATCTGCTTCACGCCTTCGGGCCACCGATCGACGATCGCCTTGGTCTCGCGATCGGTGGTCGTGGCGCGCCCCAGCGTGTCGAGCCCGCGCTCGAGCGCGTCGACCAGCGCCTTCGCGCGCTCGAGCGATCCCATGCCCGCGTCCTCCGAGACGCTGGCGATCGTCGCCGCCAGCTCCCGCAGGTCCTTGCGGAGCTGCTCGATCACCGCCTGCCGCCCGCCCGCACTCGCGCCGATCGTCGCGAGCGTGTCCTTCACCTCGGGGTGCTCGACGCCCTTCAGCAGCAGCTCGCACGCCTGGTCGGCGGTCGCCTCGCTCTGGTGCCCGGCCGCGTACAGCAGCCGCGCGGCGGCGGCGAGCGCTGCGTCGACCGCCCGCAGCGCGCCGTCGGCGGCGTAGTCCGCGACCTCGTCCTCGGCGT
>JAYTAJ010000729.1:0-3592 GCA_043737575.1 Myxococcales bacterium
CCCATCGTCGACAGTCCGACCAGGAACAAGCGGTACGCCTGCTGCGGCGACATCTTGTTGGGCGCGATGATCGTGAGCTTCTTCGACCGCTGCAGGATGCTCGACTCGTAGATGAAGTTCTTGCAGGTGAAGCTCATCGCCCAGGTGAGGAGCTCCTTCAGCTCGGTCTCGGGCTTGAGCGTGACCGCGCCCGCGGACTTCCACTTGCCGCAGTCGTAGAGCTGCTTGTCCTCGCCAGGGACCTCGGGTGCGGGTTGCGCGAGGACCGGACGCGACGCGAGCACCACGGCCGCGAGCACGAGCATCGCGGCGAGCGAACGGACCAGCCGCGCGGCGAGCGAAGGACAGCGAGACGACAGATGGAGCGAATGCATCTTGATGGTCACCGGATCGTGTAGTTCAGGTTCACGGGCTTGCCGCGGCGGGTGACCACGACCTGGAGCGACTGCGCGTCGCGGACCTTGGCGTAGACCTCCATCGCGCGATCCATGGAGTTGAGCTCCATGCCGTTGATCGCGTTGATGGTGTCGCCGTTGGTGTAGCCGAGCTTGGAGTACACCGAGTTCGGCCGCACCGCGTAGAGCTTGAAGCCGTTGGGCTCGCCATTCTTCGACGACGGCATCACCCGCGCGCCCTTGGCGACCGCCATCGGATTCGCGAGCACCTTCTCGACCAGCGACTTGTCGATCTCGTAGGTGGTGTCGTCGATCTTCTTGATGCCGGAGTCGATCGCGGCGGTGAGATCGTCGCCGTCGGCCGGGGCGGCGGGCTCGGCGGCGGCGACCGCGGTCGGCGGCGGTGGCGGCGGCGCCTCGCCCGACAGCGACACCCGCTCCTTGCGGCCGGTCGCGGGGTTCTGGAAGTCGACGTACTTGTAATAGATCGCGGTCACCTTGCCGGCGCCGGGGATCTCGCCGCCGACCCAGTACGCGCCCTGCTGCTGGGTGCCGGTGTTGAGGATCGTCGCGAAGTTCTCGGCGTTGTCGGAGCGGCCGGCGACGTGGGTCGCGATCAGCTGGAGCGGCAGGCCGGTGAGGACGATCAGGTTGGGATCGACCGGGCCGGCGGTGGTCGGGGTGACCGGCGCCGGCGGCAGGCACGCGGCGCAGAACATGTTGCGATCGATCAGCGGCGCGCCGTCCTTGCTGCGCGACGCCGACGCGGTGACCGGCGCGGGCGCGGGCGCCTTCACCGTCGGGCCACGCTTGGGATCGGCGAGGAACTTGCCCTCGACCAGGTGGTTGGTGGTCTTGGCGGCGAAGGTCGCGGCGCCCACGACGGTGAGCACGATGACGACCCAGAAGTAGCGGCGCAGGATCTCTTGCACGGTCAGCCTCGCTCCCCGATGTCGTCGATCGGCTCGCCATCGTCGACCACGCCATCGGCGAGCTCGGCCCCGGGCTCGCCGAGCTCGGCGAGCCGGCGGTAGATCGTGCGGGTCGCGATGCCGAGCAGGGTCGCCGCGAGCCGCTTGTCGCCGCGGGTGTGGCGCAGGGTCTCGCGGATCACGCGCATCTCGATGTCGGCCAGCGGCGTGCCGATCGCGAACGTCATGCCGGGCGCGCCCGCGGCGGCGGCGTTGCGGACCTCGCCGGGCAGGGCGTCCTCGTCGATCGCGCCGCCATTCTGGCCCGTACCAGGCCGCGTCAGCACCACGGCGCGCTCGATCGCGTTCTCCAGCTCGCGGACGTTGCCGGGCCAGCCGTAGTCGGCCATCCGCGCCAGCGCGGCGGGCGTGCAGCCGCTGATCGGCTTGCCGTTCTTCTCGGCGTAGAGGTGGATGAAGTGCTGCACCAGGATCGGCACGTCCTCGCGGCGATCGCGCAGCGGCGGCACGTGGACCGGGATCACGTTCAGGCGGTAGAACAGATCCTCGCGGAAGCGACCGGCGCGGACCTCCTCGGCGAGGTCGACGTTGGTCGCGGCGACCAGCCGCAGATCGACCTTGCGCGGCTTGCCGCCGCCGCCGAGGCGCTCGATCTCGCCCTCCTGCAGCACCCGCAGCAGCTTGACCTGGACGTGGCGCGAGATCTCGCCGATCTCGTCGAGGAACAGGGTGCCGCCGTTGGCCGACTCGAAGCGGCCCTCGCGGGTGGTGGCGGCGCCGGTGAACGCGCCCTTCTCGTAGCCGAACAGCTCGGCCTCGAGGATCGACTCCGGGATCGCCGAGCAGTTGATCGCGACGAACGGGCTCTTGGCGCGGTGCGAGTTGTCGTGCAGCGCGCGGGCGAGCAGCTCCTTGCCGGTGCCGCTCTCGCCGAGCAACAGCACGGTCGCCTCGCTCGGCGCGGCC
Source organism: Myxococcales bacterium (assembly GCA_043737575.1). Classification (GTDB taxonomy): domain Bacteria; phylum Myxococcota_A; class Polyangia; order Haliangiales; family Haliangiaceae; genus UBA2376. The sequence goes on from JAYTAJ010000729.1 coordinate 2,294, forward strand.
TGGTGGACGATGTCCATGGTGCGACGCCACGGCAGCGACGTGCCGATGATCGCGCGGCGGCGGCGATCGGTGAGCTGGGCCTTCAGCGCGCGGTTCTCGGTGACCAGCGACTGCTTCTCCAGCGCGTTCTTGATCACCCGCACGACGTGGGCGCGCTTGAGCGGCTTGGTGACGAAGTCGTAGGCGCCCTCGCGCATCGCGTCGACCGCGGTCTCGACGGTGCCGTAGGCGGTCATCAGCACCACCTCGGTCTCGGGCGCGACGGTCTTGGCGGCGCGCAACAGATCCATGCCCGAGGTGCCGGGCATCATCAGATCCGACAGCAGCACGCCGACCCGGTGGCGGCGCAACAGCTCGAGGCCCTCGGTGCCGTTGTGCGCGGTGAGGACGGTGAAGCCCTCGCGGCGGAAGATCTTCTCGAGCGACTCGACGATGCCGGCCTCGTCGTCGACCACGAGCACCGCCCGGGACGGATCCCAGCCGACCGCGGCGCGATCGTCGGTGGTCGGGTCCCCGGACTCGCGGGTGCTGGTCATGGTCCCCCCTGGCGACGATGCGGCCCAGACACGGCGCGGCAACGAATCCGTCGGACGCAGCGAGCGAGAGTGCAGCATGGTGGTGGTCTGGAGGTCATTACAAGCCTGATGCCATCTGCAACCGTCGTTAACGGCCTGATAATCCACAAAAGCCGCCGACGCCATGACGGCTCTGCGTGCCAGCGTGTCAGGCCTCGGCAGGGCCGCTGCCAGTTTGTCACACGCCGGGCTTGGTGGCTCGTAGCGTGCTCGCCCGCAGGGCGTCCTGGTTGCGCGGCAGGGTGACGCTGAAGAGGGTGCCAGCGCCGAGGCGGGTCTCGACCTCGATCGATCCCGAGTGTCGCGTCACCAGCTCGTGCACGATCGACAGGCCGAGGCCGGTGCCCTCGCCGACGTCCTTGGTCGTGAAGAACGGATCGAAGATGCGCGGCACCACCTGGGCCGGGATGCCGGGGCCGTTGTCGCCGATCTTGACCTCGACCTGCTCGCCCTCGAGGCGGGTGTCGATCGTCAAGGTCGCGTCGTCGCGCCCCGCCATCGCCTGGATCGCGTTGGTGAACAGGTTCATGAACACCTGGCCGAGCTGACCGGCGTGGCCGCGGATCTTGCCGACGTCGCCGTAGTGTTTCACCACCGCGACGTTGCCCTTGAGCAGGTGGCGCAACAGCTCGAGGCTGTCGTCGAGGCTGCGGTTGAGATCGAAGTCGACCACGGTGTCGTCGTCGGTGCGCGAGTAGTTGTGCAGCGCGGTGACGATGGCCTT
>JAYTAJ010000730.1:0-18737 GCA_043737575.1 Myxococcales bacterium
CTACCAGCTCGCGCTGGTGCCGCTGCCGATCCCGCCCGAGCAGCGGGCCACGTTCACGGCGCACGCCGTGCTCGGCAAGGTGCCCGTCCTCGTCCACGACGACCTCTGGCTCACCGAGTCGCTCGCGATCTCGGAGTACCTGGCCGAGCGCTTCCCGTTCCCCGATCATCCGCGGCTGTTCCCGGCCGACCTCGGCGAGCGGGCCCGGGCGCGTCAGGTGCTGTCGTGGCTGCGCACCGATCTGTTCGCGCTGCGCGAGGCCCGGCCGACGTCGTCGGTGTTCGGCGTGCCCGCGACCGCGGCGCTGTCATCCGCGGCGCAGGCCCAGGCCGACGAGCTGATCCAGATCGCGACGCGCTTGATCGCGCCCGGCCGCACCACCTTGTTCGCCGAGTGGTGCATCGCCGACGCCGATCTCGCGCTCGCGATCATGCGGCTGGTGAAGAGCCGCGATCCGGTGCCGCCCCACGTCGCCGCCTACGCCGAGGCGCAGTGGGCACGGCCGTCGCTGCGCGCGTTCCTCGATCGCACCGGCTGAGAGCTACCAGCGGCGGTTCCACAACAGATCGAGGCCGAGCACGCCGCGATCGCCCGCGGTGCCGTCGAGCAACAAGCGCTGGTTGAGCCAGTACTCGGCCTGGGCCTCGCTGACGTTCTCGTCGACGCGGGCCTCGACCCGGGTGCGGAACAGCACCAGGAGCTTCGTCGTCAGCCAGCGTCCGAACACGAACGCGCCGCTGCTCGCGGCGCTGGCCGGCTCGTAGTTCAAGACGTCGAGGCGGATGGGCAGCTTGCGCGTGACGAAGCCACCGATCACCTGGGACGCCACCGCCGCGGCGACGCCGGTCGCGGCGTCGACGGTCTCGCGACCGGCCAGGCCGGGCGAGCCGCCGAGCAGGAAGCCGAGCAGCTGGCCCTCGGTGTAGGTGCTCGGGCTCGACGACAGCTGCAGGGTCGGCTTGGTGAGGCGGCCGCCGAGCACGACCCGCATCGCCAGCTGCGGGAACTCGTACTCGAGCTGGATCGCCAGCAGGGGATCGATGCTGCCGTCGAACACCAGCGCGGCGTCGCGCAGGCTGTAGCGGCGCTCGAACAGGACGACGTTGCCGCGCGCCACCGCGATGCGGCCGTCGACCGAGGCGCCGTCGGCGCCGATCGCGAAGTCGAGCTTGCCCGCGACCTCGCCGCGGAACTGCGACGACAGCACCGTGACCGGCGCGATGTCGAGCGCGAGCGTGATGATCGGATCGCTGGGGCGGACACCGAGCCACGCCTTCAGCGCGGTCGCCTGGGTCTGCGGCACCGGCACGCCGACCCGGGTATCGCTGGTGAACACCAGATCCGGCGGCAGGCCCGCGGGGTGCAACTCGCGGCCCTCCTCGTCGGGAATCGTGACCTCGCCGTCGGTGATGCGCGCCGTCGCCTTCCAGCGATCGCCCGCGCCGGTCGGCTCGACCTCGACGTGCAGCTTGCCGCCGAACCGCGGCGCCAAGGACGTGATCAGCGACAGCGACTTGACCGTGACGTCGAGCTTGGCCGAGCGCGGCAGCAGGCCGTCGAGCGTCGCGGTCCCGGTCGCGCTCACCCGGCCCGACTCGACCGCGCCGTTGACCGCGAGGCGCGCCGAGCCGGCCTGGAAGCTGAGCGCGACCGTGGCGTCGCGCAGGTTGCCGATCGAGTCCGACAGCGGGACCTGCACGCCGGTCAGGGTCGCGACGCCCTGGAGCCGCGCGGTGCGCAGGTCGGCGCCGAGCAGCTGGAGATCGGCGTCGAGCAGGCCGCGCACGCCGAGGAGGATCGACGGCGCCAGCCGCGCGAGCGGGGCGAGCTGGAACTTGGTCGCGGTGATCGACGCCCGGGTCGCGCCGAGCCGCGCCGGATCGACGTCGGCGACGATCCGCAGCGCGCCGCCGTCGTCCTGGCGGCCGCGGAGCTCGCCGTGGATCGCGCCCGCGGTGTAGCGGGCGTCGACCGTCAGCTCGGGCAGGCCGCCGCGCGGCGGGCCACCGTCGCGTGGGATGCGCGACGCCAGGTTGGTGATCACCAGCGCCAGCGTCCCGGTCGGCGCGGCGAGCGTGCCCGCGAAGGTCGCCTCACCGCGGACCCGTCCGCCCAGCCGCGCCGCCTGGCCCATCGCCCGCGCGAACGGCGCCAGCGCGCTGTCCGGAATCCGGACCTTCGCGGTGATCGGCACCGCGGCGAGGTCGAGGCCGCCCGCCAACAGCGCCGCGACCGTGGTCGGCGTCGACGCGTCGATCACCGCGACGGTCGCGCCCTCGAGGCCGACCTCGACGGTGGCGCGGGTGCCGTCCTTGCCGACCGCGGCGTCGATCGTGAGCGCGACCGGCTTCGCGAGCGGCCCGGCGATCAGCTCGCGCGCGACGATGTGGGCGGTGACCGCGCGCAGCCCCGGCTCGGCGGTGATGGTGGCGGCGACCACGCCGCGGACGTCGCCGAGTCCGAGCCGACGCGCCATCGCGTCGTCGATCTCGACGTCGTCGATCGCGATCTCGACGCCCTGCACCGCGCGGAGATCGACCGCGGCCCACGCCGCGAGATCGAACGGCCGCGACGGCAGCGCGACCGCGGCCTTGACCGTCGCGGTGCCGACCTCGCGCAGGGTCGCGCTGGCGGCGATCGCCGCGGTCGTCGGATCGGTCAGATCGAGATCGACCTCGAGATCGACCGGGGCCGGGACCCCGGCCGCGATCAGGCGGTGGCCGCGCACCTTCAGGCTGGCGTGGGTGGCGTCGAGATCGAGCGCGGCGTCGAGCGTGCCCTCGACCGTCGGCGGCCGCCCGACCAGCTGCGCCAGCCGCGCCAGATCGAGGGCGCGGGCGTCGAGGCGGACCGCGCGCAGCGCCTTGCGATCGAGCTTCACCCACGCCGCGAGGTCGTCGAAGCGGCGCGGCGGCACCACGTCGATCGCGGCCGACAGCGTGCCGAGCTCGGCGCCGTCGGCGGTGATCGCGACCTCGACGCGCTTGGGCCGGAGCTCAGCGCTGAACGCGACGTCGATCGGCTGCGCGCCCGCGGTGACCACCAGGCCGTGGGCCGAGGCCTGGACCTCGCCCTCGATCGCGCTGCCGCGGCGCTTCAGCGCGGCGTGGAAGTCGACGATGCCCGCGACGTGAGGCGCCACGCCCGGCAGGCCGCGGGCCCGCGTCAGATCGAGATCGTCGAGGGCGATCGTGCCCTCGAGCTGCCCGGCCCGGACGCCGAGGCCGGCGATCGCGTCGATCGCGAGGGTGCCGCCAGCGCCGGTCGCGCGGACGTCGCGGACGATCACCCGCTCGCGCTCGAGCGTGATCCGACCGCCGCGGCCGCCGATCGCGGCGCCGCGCATCGCGACGCGATAGTCGCCGAGCACGACGTCGGCGACCCGCGCCGGATCGTCGCCGCCGAGCGTGACGGTCGCGCCGACCGCGGCCTGGACGCCGCGGCGACGATCGCTGGCGTCGAGCTGCACCGCGATCGGCCCGGTCATGCCGCCGCGCGCGGTGACGACGACGTCGGGCAGCGGCTGGCCACCCTTGCGGATCCCGCGCGCCGCGACTCGCGCCTCGCCGGTCAGCCCGGTCGGGGCGCCGCTCACCGTCGCGGTGACGTCGACCGCGCCGACCCGGAGGTCGTCGCTGCGGAGGCCGCGCCCGGCGATCGCGACGGTGGCGTCGAGGTGCGTCGCCTCGCCGCCGAGGAACGCGCCGTCGAGATCGACCGTGAGCTCGACCGCACCGTCGGCCGGCACCTCACCGCGCGACGCCTTCGCCAGCGACGCGACGGTCGCGACCAGGTGGCCGTCGACCAGCGTCAGGCGCTTGCCCGCCACCAGCCGCCCCGAGCCCGTCACCACCGTGCCGCCGGGTCCCTTGCCGCGCAGCTCGAGCGCCGCCGCGCCGTCGGCCAGCGCCGCCGCGACCCGGACGTCGTCGAGCGCGACCTCGGCGACGGTGCCGTGGCCGGTCAGCTCGACCTCGCCGCGCGCTGCCGCGAGCCCGGTCACCGCCGGATCGATCTCCACGCCGATCGCGATCGTCGCGGCCAGGTCCGACGGCGGCAGCGCGGGCCCCAGGCGCATCAGATCGAGCGACGCCACCGTCAGCGTGCCGTCGACGCGCGGCCTGGGGGCGGTCGGATGCGCGATCAGCTTGCCGCCGAGCAAGGCGCCCGCGATCGCGCCCGACAACGTCAGCTGCAGGCCGTCGCCCGCCGCGGGCACGACCTCGGCCTTCACGTCGATCGGCAGCCCGATCAGGCCCAGCTCGGGCGCCAGCCGCGCCAGCTCGCCGACGGGCGAGTGGATCACCACCGCGCCGCGCAGATCGGTGAGGCTGCGGTAGGTGACCGCGGTCGCGACGATCGACGCCTGGCCGACCGTGACGCTCGCGCTCGGCACCGACACGCCGTCGGCGTCGACCCGCGCCACCGCCGCGATCGCCAACGCCGCCGCGCGCTCGCGCAGCATGCCGTCGATCGTCACCGACGCGTCGAGGGCGCCGGTCGCCGCGACCAAGGTCACGATCGCCGCGATCTCGAGATCGTCGACATGCTCGATCTGGCCGTCGCGATCGATCGTGATCTGCGCGTCGTGGACCACCACGCGGCGCAGCGCGACGTCCCAGGTGAACGGATCGGGGCTCGGCTGGTAGATCGTCGCGAGGTTGGGCGGCTGGCCCTCGCGCAGCCGGGCGTCGACGGTGAGGCCGTCGATCGTCAGGGTCTCCAGCTCGATCTCGCCGGTGAACAGCGACGCGTAGCCGACGTTCAGCCGCACCACCTTCGCGGTCACCGCCGACCGGCCGTCGGCGTCGCGCAGGACGACGTCGCGCAGCACCAGATCGCCGACGACGCTGCCCTCGATCTTCTGGATCTGCACGCCGCCGGGGAACTGCGCGTGCAGCGCCGCGACCGCGCGGGCCCGCAGCTGCTCGCGGCCCCAGTCGGTGTGCAGCACGATCAGCGCGACGCCGATCACGACCACGATCGTCGCGAGCGTGCCGAGCACGATGCGGCGGATCCAGCGGCGAGCGCGGCGCCACATCAGAACGCCTCACCGACGCTGAGGTGGAACGCGAAGCGATCGCCGACCCGCGGCTCGCCGCTGCCGAACCGATCGAGCCGGTACGCGACGTCCAGCCGCACCGCACCGACCACGGTCAGGACCCGCAGCCCCGCGCCCGCTGCCCAGTGCAGGTGGCCGAGGTCGAGCGCGCCCCAGCCCTCGGTGACGTCGCCGCCGTCGACGAACAGATCGCCGCCGAAGTCGAGCTCGTAGATCGTCGCGAGCGGGAACCGCAGCTCGGTCGACAGATCGAGCAGCGCGGTGCCGCCGTACGGTACGCGCACGGTGTCGCCGTCGACCACGCCCTGGGCGAACGGCGCGAGCTGGCGCTCGGGCAGCCCGCGGTAGCCGTTGGCGCCGCCGCCGAAGAAGCGCCGCGTGACCGGGACGTCGCCGGTCAGCGCGCCCAGCCGCGCCCGCGCCGCGAGCGTGATCGGCCCGAGCGTGTAGTAGCCGCGGAGGTCGGGCATCACCCGCAGGTAGGTCAGCTCGCCGCCGGCGCCGACCGTGCCCTCCTCGAGGCGCAGCTCGAAGTAGCCACCGCGCCGCGTCGTCACTCGATCGTCGCGCAGGTCGACGACGACGCTCTGATCGTAGGCGCCGATCCGATCGACGCGATCGAGGCCGAGCTCGTGCTCCAGCGCCGGATCGATCACCGGCGACACGTCGCGGTACGCCAGCCAGCCCAGCTGCCAGCCGATCGACGCCTGCACCGTGCGCAGGTAGGTCGGCGAGCGCGCGCTGAGCCGCAGCCGCGGGCCGTAGCTGGTGTAGCCCTCGACCGCGAGGTACGAGAAGCTCGCCTCGACGGCGCCGGTGTAGCGCGGCCGCACCAGATCGAGGCGATCGAGGCCGACCGAGGCGTCGACCCGCGGCTGGACCTCGCGGTCGTCGCGCTGGATCACGATCGCGGGCTGCAGCTCGGCGCGGGCGCTCGCCAGCGGCGCCGGCCAGCCCGCGACCGCGTAGCGCGCGCGGGTGCGGACCTCGAACGCGATCGGGTTGAGCCCGACGCCGCCGCCGAGCCGCAGATCGTGCAGCGCCGCCTCGGCGACGGTGATCGTGACGTCGGCGGTCGGGCTACCCGCGGCCAGCTGCGGCTCGACCCGCACCAGCGCGAACCGCCCGGGCTCGTACAGCGCCGCGCGGGTCTCCTCCATCGCGTCGGGCGAGTAGCGATCGCCCTCGCGCACCACGACGCGGGCGTCGACCGCCTCGCGCAGGCCGGGCGGCACCCCGACCAGCGACACCTTGCCGAACCGCACCAGCGGGCCGAGCTCGACGCGGACGCGGATCACCGCCTCGGCGCGCCCGCGATCGGCGAGGACGACGCCCTCGACCTTGGCGTGGGCGTAGCCGGCGTCCTGCAACTTCTTCGGCAGCAGCGGCTGGGCCTCGTCGTACAGCTCGTGATCGAAGTCGTCGCCGTCGTCGATCGGGATCAGCGCGCGCAGGTCGCTGGCGCTGACCTCGGCGCCCTCGGGCAGGCCGTCGATCTCGACCCGCACCAGCTTGGCGCGCGGGCCCTCCACGATCGTGAACGTCACGTCGGTGCGGGTGTCCTTGCGCTCGACGGTGTTCTCGACCGTCGCTGCGAAGTAGCCGCGCCGCACGTAGTAGCTCTCGATCCGCCGCGCGTCCTGCGCGACCAGGAACCGGCCGAACGGCTGGCCGGTCTCGCGCGCGAACACCAGGCCGAGCCCGCCGAGCAGCTCGTCGCGATCGATCGTCAGCTCGCCCGCGAGCTTCACCTCGCCGATGCCTTGCTGGCCGGGCGCGAGGACGCGGGCGCGTCCGGCGCAGGCCGCGATCACGCCGAGCAGCAGCAGGATCGCGAAGCGCAAAGGGACGAGCATCCGAGCCTGACGACACTATGCACGAGATATGCCGAGGTCGCCGCCTCGGACAGCCACGTGGGCGCGCAGGACCGAGCGATCGCGCACAGGGTGAGCGCGATCGTGACGCCAGCGCACAGGTCGGCCGACGACCGCAACGAGGTACTGTGCGCCGCGATGGCGAAGCCGTGGCAGACCCTCGCGACCGTCGCCACCGCCGAAGGTCCGCTCGAGCTGCGGCAGCGCGGCGACGACGACTTCCTGATCGTGATCGGCGGCCGGGTGCTGATGACCAGCGCGGCGCGGCGATCGGAGGAGGCGCTGTCGACGCTCGCGGCGGCGGCGCTCGCGCCCCGCACCCAAGCCCGGGTGCTGATCGGCGGACTCGGCATGGCGTACACGGTGCGCGCCGCGCTCGACGCGTTCCCGCCCGACGCCAGCATCGTCGTCGCCGAGCTGACCGCCACCGTCGCCGCGTGGTGCCGCGGACCGCTCGCGATCCTCACCCGCGCCGCCGCGAGCGATCCGCGGGTCGAGCTGGTGATCGACGACGTCGCCGCGGTGATCGCGCGCGGCCGCGGCCGCTACGACGCGATCCTCCTCGATCTGTACGAGGGCCCGAACGCCGCGACGCAGCGCAAGGACGACCGGTTCTACGGCGCCGCCGCGCTCGCGACCAGCCACGCCGCGCTGCGACCGGGCGGCGTGCTCGCGGTGTGGTCCGAAGATCCCGACGCCGGCTTCGCCCGCCGCTTCACCGCCGCGGGCTTCACGGTCACGACCCACCGCGCCGGCAAGGGCGGCCGCGCCCACATCATCTACGTCGGCGTGCGGGTCGCGAGCCGCTGACACGGCTCGAGCGGCGAGCCGTCGATCAGCTTGGCGCACAGCTCGACGAAGCGCGGGTAGATCGTCAGCATGACGTAGTGGTGCTCGCGCGCGACGTGGCGCATGCCGTCGTCGTGCTGGCAGCGCGGACGGCCGGCGACGCCGCACGTCACGCGGTAGAGCGGCGCGCCGCCACCGCCCGACACCAGGTAGTCGATGCCGTCCTGACGGCCGCGCTGGTAGAGGTGATCGTGTCCGGAGATCACCAGCGTCACGCGGTGGCGCGCGAGGATCGGCACGACGTCGCGGACCGCGGTCTGGTTGCCGCCGTGGGTGCCGCGGGCGTAGGGCCCGTCGTGGACGACGACCAGGATCGCGCGGGCGCTGGCGGCGGCGGTGAGATCGGTGTCGAGCCACGCCCGCTGGGTCGCGTCGTCGTAGGCGTTGGAGTCGAGCATGACGACGTGTACGTCGGCGACGTCGAAGCTGTACCAGGCGCCGCCCGCGGGGCGATCGGCGGGCCCGGGCGGGAGCGCGAACAGATCGGTGAAGCGGCGCGCCAGATCGCCGGCGCGGCCGAGGTCGTGGTTGCCGACCGCCGAGTAGTACGGGATCACCGCGAGCAGCGGCGCGGTGACGGCGAAGAACTGCTGCCAGTCGGCCTCGTCGCCGCCGTGCTGCACCAGGTCGCCGCTCACCAGCACCAGATCCGGCGACTCGTCGAGGAGCCGCTGCACCAGCGCGGCGTGGACGCGGTGGCCGCCGCGGACGTCGCCGTAGACGCCGATGCGGAGCACCGCACCCGGCCCTGGCGCGGTCGAGAACTGCGCGGCGGCGGCGACGACGCCGTCGATCGCGATCTGGTAGTGGACCGCGGCGTCGGCGGGCAGCGCGGTCAACACCAGCTCGTGGCGGCGCGCCAGGCCGGCGCCGTCGACCAGCGTGCCGAGGCTGGCGGTCGAGCCCCACGCCAGCTGGGCCCGGGTCGGCAGGTCGGTCTCGACGACGATCGTCGCGCGATCGGCGCCGACCCGCTGCACCATCGGCCCGCGCACCACCCGGCCCGACGGCCGACCCGCGACCTCGACCTCGAGGCGCGGCGCGTCGCGATGCCCGGCCGGACGGGCGTGGACCGCGAGGACGTTGTCGCCCGCGCGCAAGAGGCCGGGCACGACCGGCACGAAGAAGCTCTCCCACTCGGGGCCGTGGATCCGCGTCGCCAGCGCGAGCGGCGCGCCGCGGGTCGGCAGCTCGCGCCGCGCGATCGGCACGCCGTTGAGCCACAGCGCGACGCCGTCGCGGTAGCGGACCCGGACCTCGAGCACGCGCATCGCCGCGTCGGTCGGATCGGCGCCGAGAGTGAAGCGGGTGATCGCCCACAGCGCCGCGACCCGCTGCCCGGGCGCGAGGTCGGCGGCGCCGAGCGGCGCGACGCCGCGGATCGGATCGGGCACCGCGAACGGCCACGCCGCGGGCGGCAACTCGGCGGGCGGCGCGCCGAACACCAGCGGCGCCGCGGCACCGCCGCGCGCGTGGTCGAGCTCGCCGAGCAAGGTCGGCCCGAGCTGCGCGGTCAGCGCCGCGGTGACGACGCTGCGGACCTCCCACGTCGCGTCCTGCGCGACCAGCACGCGACCCGCCGCGGCGCTCGCCGCCCGGCCACCATCTCCCGCCGCATCATCGTCGTCGTCGGGTCCCGCCGCGGCGACGCCGACCCACGCGATCAGCGCGAGCCCGACGAGCACGAGGTGGCGAGACGACACGTCCCGCGATCGTAGCAGCGACCTGCGATCGAGGTCGCGCGTCCTGGACGGCGCCCGCTGGTTTCAGCGGGGGCAGGCCCGGCGGATCACTTCGCGGCGGCGGCGGCGGCCGGCTTGGCCTTCGCCGGCTTCTTCGCGGCGGCGGGCTTCGCGCCCTTCGCGCGGCGCTCGGCGCTGCGGGCCAGATCGTAGAGCCGCGGCAGCGAGAAGCTGCCGAGCTTGGCGAGGAAGTCCTTGTCCTTCACGCGGCCGAGCTGCTTGGTCAGCGAGTCGACCAGCTTGTCGCGGCTGCCGTAGGCCTTCTTCACGGCCTCGGCGACGGTGGCCAGGCGCAGGAGCTGCTGGTTCGACGCGCTCGCGAGGCGATCCTTGATCGAGCCCTCGTCGGCGCCGTCGTGGGCGAGCGATCCGGCGATCTTGTCGACCAGCTTGTCCTTGCTGCCGTACAGCGCCTTCATCTTGGCGAGCGGGCCGGTCGCCGCCGCCTTGGGCTTGGCAACCTTCGCGGCCTTCACGGGCTTCGCGACTTTGGCGGGGGCGGTCTTGGTGGTCTTCGTGGCCATGGTCGTGTCTCCGTCGCGAGAATCAGGGTCCAGCGTCGCCGCGATCTGGCGTCGAGCCGGAATCAGGGCCTCCGTCGGCCGGAGGCGGGGCATCCTGGCCGCCGATCGACCCGGTGTCAATCACGGCCAGCACGTCTTTCAGCTCGTCATCGGTGAGCGCGACCCGGAAGTGGACGTCGGCGCCCTGGGCCGTGACCTCGACCTTGCCGACCACCGGCCCGAGGCCCCACCGCTGCGCCGCGATCCCGCCGACCAGCAGCTCGCCCTTCGCGTACAGCGCCAGCGCGCTGGCATCGGCGTTGCTCGTCATCTCGAAGGCGGCGTGGGCGGTGAGGCCATCATTCGGCGTGAGCTCGGCCCACACCGCGGCGGGCGGCGCGCCGATCGCGCCGTCGCTGTTGGTCACCAGCGTCGCGCCGAGGTCGGCGTCCATCAGCGCGACGAACCAGATCGCCGCGGTGGTGTCGACGTTCGAGAGCCGCGGCGCCAGGTCCTTCGACGTGGCGATCTTGGCGCCGTCGCCGAGCGCGCTCTCGACCCAGGCCTCGTCGGGGCCGATCACGACGGTGTCGGCCTTGCCGAACCCGAAGTACACGACCCGCCGCCCCTCGGTGAGCTTGTACAGGCTGTGCGCGCCCGCCTGCTTGACCGTGACGTCGCCGCCGCCCGAGCCGATGCCGGCCTGGAGGCAGCGGGTGAGGCTGGCCTCGGCGAGGTCGCCGGTCGCGACCAGGAGCGAGCGCCGCGCCGGACCATCGCCGCCCGGCGCCATCGCGAGGTGCACCGCCTTCACCTGGCGGGTCACGTCGACGCCGCAGTCCTTGGCGAGCCGCTCGAACCGCGCCGCGAGGTCCGGATCCCGGACGAACAGCTGCGCCAGCGAGCGCGCCACCAGCCCGGAGTCGGCGAGCTGGGTGACGTCGAGCCCGATCACCAGCGTCGCGTCAGCCGGGATCGCGGCCAGCGCCGCGATCGGCGCCGCGCTCACCACCGCCGCCGCCGGCTTCTTCTTCTTGCATCCCCCGCTCGAGCCAGACGCCGCCCCCAGCACCAGCGCGAGCGCGACGATCAGCAGCCGCGCCCGCATCGATCAGAAGCCGCCGCCCATCGACTCGGCCATGCCCGCCAGCGACTCGATCTGCTTCTGATCGAGCTTGAACGTGAGCTGCACGTCCTTGCCCTTCGAGTCGATCGTCACCGACTTGGCGTACTCGGCGTAGGGGGTGTCCTTGACCTGCCCCATCAGCATCCGGAACATCGACGCCAGGCCGCTCGCCGACGAGTCGGTCTCCATGCGCAGCTTCATCGTGCCGTCGGCGCCCGACGCGACGTTGACCCAGCCGAAGATCGCCTTGGGCTTGTCGGGCAGGCCCGGCGGGATGAACGACGCGTTGCCGTTGACGACGAACCACGCGGTCGCGCTGGTGTCGGTGGCGTTGACCAGCGAGCTGAACATCTCCGAGCTCATGAGGCCGTCCTTGTCCTTCGCCGCCATCGCCGCCATCAGCACGTCCTTGCCGGCCATCGCGTCGGCGCCCGCGCGCTTGAAGATGATGGTCTGGTCGTCGACGAAGGCGAACCGGACCGCGTCGTCGGTCGGGTCCTCCTTCTGCAGCTCGATGTAGTCGCCGTCGATGATCGCGGTGCGGTTCTTGCCCTCGGACTTGGCCTTCGCGACCGCCTTGTTGATGCAGTCGACGACCGAGGTCTTGTCGAAGCCGCGGACGAACACCGTCAGCTCCTCCATCTCCTTGCCGCGGCCGCCGGCGAGGAGGCCGGTCGCCTTCGCCATCGGATCCCAGCCACAGATGGTCTTGAACTCTTCGAGGTTCTTGCCCATCTGCGCCAGGAGCTTGGGCTCGTAGGTCTTCCAGATCGCGCTCGAGCGCAGCTTGGCGAAGTCGAGCGCCATCACCATCTCGGAGTTGGCGGGCATCATCGACAGCGCGCGGGTCAGGCCACCCTTCGGTGCGACCGCGCTGGCGCCGGCCATGCCGTTGCCGCCGCCGCCGCCGCCCTTCGAAGCGCCCTTGTCGCAGCCGGCGCCGGCGAGCGCGCTGGCCGCCAGCACCAGCAAGAGGGAGCGCGTGAATCCACCCGACCGAGCGTGCATCGTCATGGCGCGGTTTGTAACACGGGGGCCGCGCACTGCAACAGCGCGCTTCCGACGGTGTATACGTCGCGCGATGCCGTGGAAACGCCACCTGCTCCGCGACGCCGAGGTCTGGGCCGAGGTCGACGCCGCGGGCGCGCTCGTCGCCGATGCCGGCGGCCGGGTCGCCGTCGTCTACAAGAAGGGGCCGGGCGCGAAGGTGTATCGCGCGGGCCGCAGCAACCTCGGCGCGATCGCAGGCGCGGCGGTCGAGGCCGACGTCGGGGTCGGCGCCGCGGCGCCCGCACCAGCCGCGGCGGGGGCGGCGGCGCCCGCGAAGAAGGCCAGTCGCTTGAAGGGCACGCTGTCGCTCAGCGACGCGCTGCCGGCCGACGCGGTCCACGTCTGGACCGACGGCGCGTGTACCGGCAACCCCGGCCCCGCGGGCGTCGGCGTGGTCGTCCTCGATCGCGGTCAGCGCCGCGAGCACGCCGAGTACCTCGGCCACGGCACCAACAACATCGCCGAGCTGACCGCGGTGCTGCGCGGGCTGGATCTGGTGACCGATCGCACGCGACCGGTGCTGGTCTACACCGACTCGAGCTACGCGATCGGCGTCTTGTCCTTGGGCTGGAAGGCCAAGGCCAACGTCGAGCTGGTCGCCGAGATCCGCGACACCCTCGCGCGCTACGACGACGTCCGCTTCGTCAAGGTGAAGGGTCACGCCGGCGTGCCCGAGAACGAGCGGTGCGACGCGCTGGCGACCGGCGCGGTCGCGCGCCGCCGCTGATACACTCGGCCGATGAGGCGATCGATCTGGAGTGTGCTCGCGGCGGCGCCGCTCGTGCTCGCGTGTAGCTCGAAGTCGGCGAGCAAGGAACCCGATCCCAAGCCGCAGCCGCGCGAGGCCGTGGTCGAGCTGGCGTCGGTGACCCTGGCCGACGACTGCGGCGACGTCGGTCGGCCGCCGCCACCGCCCGCGACGCCCGCGATCCAGCCGCAGGCGCCCGCGATGCCCGCCGCCTCCGAGCCGGCCGCGCGCTGCGCCGGGCCCGACTGCGCCAACCACCTCCGCCGCGCCTGCGATCAGACGTCGATGCAGCTCGCGCTCGCCGCCGCCGTCGCCACCACGCCGACCGTGGTCGCGGTGAAGAAGGTCGAGCTGCTCGACGAGCGCGGCGCGTCGCTCGGCGAGCTGACCGCGCGCGGCGCGACCGCGTGGTCCGACGCCGCGGGCGCCTACCAGCCCTGGGATCAGACCCTGCCCGCCGGTGGCAAGCTGTCGGTCAGCTACGCGCTGTCGGCGCCCGACTGGAGCAAGATCCCGGGCGGCCGCTGGGAGGCCCACGCCAAGAAGTTCCAGCTCCGGGTCACGCTCACCCTCGGCACCGCCGATCGCACCGTCGAGAAGAAGGCGATCTCGCCGGCGATGATCGAGCCCGCGGTCCCCACCTGAGCTACGGCTCTACTCGCCGCGATCGAGCCACTCCACCAGGTTGTCGATCACGGCCGACGCGTCGAGGCGGAGCTGCTTGCCGCGGCGAGCCGCCGCCGGATCGAGGAACCGGGCCAGCCCCGACGGATCGACCGCGGCGATCACCCAGCGCCAGCCGAGCCGCTTGCCGTCGGCGAGCATGCGCTGCCACGGCGCGCGCTCGAACCGCAGCGGCAGCGGGCTGCGCTTGACCTGCACTCCGAGCTGCACCGCGCCGCGGGTCGCCAGCAGATCGAACGCGCCGCGCGATCCCCGCGACTGATAGACCAGATCGAAGCCGAGCCGGACTAACAGCGTCGCGACCTCGCGCTCGGCGGCGTCGCCGACGACGGTCATCGGCACCGCGCTGCCGCCCGGCCGACGCCAGCGCAGCCACAACCCGAACACCGGATCGACCAGCACGTAGGCGCCGTCGTCGCGGCGGCGCACCAGCTCGCCGAGCCGATCGAAGTAGCGCGAGGTGTCGGCGGTCGCGGCGCCGATGCGCTTGGCGATGTCGGTCATGCGCGCCGGCCCCTCGGCGAGCGCGTCGAGCGCGGCGGCGAGGTAGGCCGATCGGCCGACCGCGCGATCGAAGCCCAGCTGCAGGTACAACGACAGCCGGCCGGTGCGCGAGAACAGCACCTCTTGCAGCGCGCTCTTGAACGCCGCGTCGTCGTACGGCGGCTCGCGCGCGGTCAGCGCTTCGCCGAGCAGCTGCAGGTAGAACGGGTGACCGCCGACGACGTCGACCGCGCGCTGCGCGATCGCCTCGGGGATGCGGCGGTCGTCGGGGCCCTCGGCGGTGAGCAGCGCGACCGCGTCGGCGCGGGCGAAGCCGTCGACGTACATGAGGCCGAAGTGCTGGAAGAACGGCGAGTGCTCCTGCGTCAGCATGTCCTCGAGCATCGTCCGCCCCGAGCCCGACACCAGGTAGCCGACGCGGCGGTGGCGCTGCCACACGCTGCGGATCAGCGGCAGCGGATCGTGGCGCGGCCGCGCGCTCGCCGCCAGCTCCTGGAACTCGTCGATCGCGATCACGACGCGGCGATCGAGGGCCTCGGCCAGGCGCTCGGGTAGATCGAGGCACAGCCGCGCGAAGTCGTCGGTCATCTCGGCGTGGGCGAGCGCGCGGATCGCGGTCCGGACCCGGGCCGGCAGGCGCGCGATCGCGTCGCAGCCATCGAGCAGCGCGTCGACGTCGCCGCCCGACGCCACCAGGACCTCGAGCGACTGCCCGAGCTCGCCGCCGAGCAGCGCGTCGACGGTCCGCAGCCCGCAGGTGCGGAACACCTCGAGCGACGGCGGCGACACCTCCTGCGTGTCCACCGCCACCACCGCGACGTCCCCGGCGCGCCGCGACAGCTCGAGCACCAGGCTGCTCTTGCCGATCTTGCGCGGCCCGATCAGCGCCAGCCACGGGCTCGCCCCGGCGCGGATCCCGTCGACGAACGCGAGCAGGCGCGCCAGCTCGCCGACCCGATCGTGGAACCCGTGTCCCGACACCGGATGGCTGCTCTGGAACACCCGGCCAGGCTACTGGCAACCTTGCCTACTGGCAACCCTGCCTACTGGCAACTCTGCCAGCAGCCGGCTAGCGCACGCCGGCCCGGGCGCCGAGCAGGAGCAGCGCGGTCGCCGCGGTCGCGGCCCAGGGCCGGGACTCGCCGCGCAGGATCGTGAGGCCGTCGATCTCCTGCGATGGCAGCGCCCGCGCCGGGTGGTGATCGTCGGCCACCGCGACGCTCGAGAACGTGCGCGCGGTGTTGCGCCACAGCGACACGCCGTGGTGGTTGCCCAGCACCGCGGCGATGAACGACTGGCCGCGCTCGGTGACCGCGAGCGGGCCGAGGCTCTTGCAGACCGTCGACGGCCACGCCGCGGCGTGCTCCTCGCGCAGCGCCCACGCCTCGGGATCGTCGAGCCCGGCCATCGAGGTGAAGACCTCGCGGCACGAGCCGGCGAGGCGCTCGCGCAGCTCCCACGCCGCGGGCTGGGTCATGCCGATCAGCGAGTCGGCGACCGGGCGCATCGCCCGCTCGGCGTACTGGTGACGCCACTGCCAGGCCCGGGCGCTGTCGTCGCCGCGCATGCCGGCGATCGCCTCGACCGGCGCGAGCGCGAACACCAGCTCGCGGATCTTCCACGCCCGGTCGTCGCTGCGGCCGGCGACCATCCGCGCGCCGGCTCGCGCGGCGAGGTAGCCCTTCGGGCCGTTGGCCGGCAGCCGCGCCAGCCACGCGCGGCGCTCGGCGTCGGCGCGCGGCGACGCCAGGTGGGCGAGCGACGCGGTCACCGAGTCGGGCACGACCGCGGCGAGCTGATCGCGCAGCGCCCAGGCCTCGTCGTCGTCGAGCCCGCCCAGCGACGCGACCACGCCCTCGGGCGCGATCGCCGCGAGGGTGCGGCGGTAGCGGTAGGCCTCCTCGCTGACCAGGCCGCTGAGCGAACGCGCCACCGCGTCGGGCGCGCGCTCGGCCAGCTGATCGCGCAGGCGCCACGACGCGGCGTCGTCGAGCCCGGCCAGGCCGTGGGCGATCACGATCGGCGCGCGGTCGGCGAGCTTGGCGCGGATCGCGTCGACGTCGTCGCCCTCGAAGCCGGCCAGGACGTAGGCGGCGAGGTTGGGCTCGCGCGCCGCGCGATGCTCGACCCACGCCAAGAGCGCGGCCCGGGCATCGGCGGAGGTCGACAGCCGCGGCGGCGGCGCCGGCGTGCGCAGCTCGCCCAGGCGGCGGCGACCCTCGGCGAGGCCGGCCGCGACGCCGTCCTTGGCCGCGGCGGCGATCGCCGCGGTGACGCTGTCGACGATCGCGTCGAGATCGACGTCGTCGTTGTCGACGATCAGCCACAGGTCGGGGTTGGCCTCCGCCAGCTCGCGATGGGCGCGCTGCAGCTTCACCTGCAGGCCGCCACCGGCCAGGCCCTTGCGCGACGACGATCGCCGATCCGGCGCCAGCAGCTTGGACACCTTGCGCCGCGCCCGCGCGATGTCCGACGGCACGTCGATCAGGATCGCCAGATCCGGCAGCGCCCGCGCCGCGACCGGCCCGACGATCGACGCCGCGACCGACGCCGGCAGCCCGCGGCCCGCGGTCGCGAGCAGCTCCGCCGAGTACAGGTAGCGATCGGCGATCACCACGTCGGACGTGGCGAGCGCGGGGATCACCATCTCTTCGAGCGACTGGCCGTCGCGCGCGACGTAGAGCAACAGCTCCGAGATCGGCGACAGCATCAGGTTGCGGGCGTCACGTCCGAGCTCGCGGATCGCCTGGGCCGAGGTCGAGCGGAACGTGCCCTCCTCGCGGACATGGGTGACGCGTAGCCCGGTCGCCCGCAGGCGCTCGCTGACTCGATTCGAGATCGTGGTCTTGCCGCTACCGTCGATACCTTCGAAGACGATGAACATGGACGTTGCCTTTCACACGGTGGGCGGTCGCGACCACGCCAGATGGGGGCCATCGGCGAAGTCTTCGGACGCGTACGGCTGGGACTGGAAGGTGCGCTCGAGGAGGCCGGCCATGCGCCGACGCAGGAGCAGGATGGAGACGCCGCAGGTCAGCGCGCACGCCGCGGTGTAGCCAGCGCCGGTGACCGCCGCCGGCATCGCCAGGGTGAACACCCCGTTGGCGACCAGCTGGGTGATGGCGGCGATGAACGCCTCGCGGCGAAAGTCGAAGTAGTAGAGCAAGAGCGTCGTCGACACCGCGACCATCTGGAGGCCGGCGCCGACCAGGAGCCACATCAGCGTCGACGGTCCGGTGGTCGACAGCGCGAGGTGAGTCGCGACCGCCGGCGCCGCCAGCAGGCACACCAGGGTCACGCACAGCTGGATCGCCGCGGTGCCACGCAGGGTCCGCATGACCTCGAGGCTGAGATCTTTCGCCAGGGTCTCGAGCTCGGCCAGCGATGCGCCGGTGTGCAGCGCCGCGTAGTAGGCGCGGAAGCGGCGGTGAAAGACGGTCTCGATCGTGACGAACAGGTAGGCGCAGGCCGGCACCACCGACAGCCACGACACCGCCGCGGTGGCGGCGTAGCTCGCGACCGCCTCGCCGCCCGACTGCAGGTAGACCGCGAGCTTGTCGATCCACAGCCCGGCGTGGAACGCGAACGCCGCCGCCGACAGCAACCAGTAGTCGCGCAGCGACGGGATGATGCTCGCCGATGCGTCCTCCTCGGCGGGCAGCGCGCTGAGCGTGCCCCACAACAACAGGCCGAGCGTGATCAGCTGGCCGGCGCCGTAGCCGTAGAGGTAGCCGGTCGGGCCGAGCAGCGACGAGTGCGACAGCGCGATCGCGGCGATCACGCTGGCCGGCGCGCCGAACGCGAAGGCGCGGAGGATGATGCCGGGCGACGACAGGCCGCCCGCGACCGACAACAGCAACCACTGCGCGCCGACCACGCCGGCGAGGATCGTCCCCGGCACCGCGAGCGCGAGCGACACCCCGGTCACCTTCATCGCGATCGCGCCGATCGCGGTGAAGCCGGCGAGCGACAGCGCCAGCACGGCGTGGAGCGGCGCCGCGATCTGATCGCGCCGCTTCTCGTAGACCCGATCGGCGGCGTAGCGGCTGAACACGATGTCGATCGGCGCGCTCAGCACGATCACGATCGCGTAGACGATGGTGATGACGCGCTCGGCGTCGTTGACCGCGGCGCTGCCCGAACCGACCGCGCTCACCCGCATCAGCACCAGCACCGCGGTGGTGAGCAGCCACGGGCCCGACGTGACGGCGACGCCGGTGAGGAACGCGCCGATCATCGAGCCGAGGGAGTCGCGATCGATCAGCTTCTCGAGTCGCCAGCCGATGCCCGCCATCACTGCACCATCGACGTGTAGAGCGTGTCGTAGCTCGCGACCACCTGCTGCAGCTGGTAGCGCGCGGTGACGCGGGCGAGCCCGGCCCGGCCCATCGCGGCGCGCAGCTCGGGGTGCTTGGCCAGCGTGCGCAGCGCCGCCGCCGTCGACGCCGGGTTGGCGACGCGGGTGCAGATGCCGCTCGGGCCGAGCCGGCGATCGGCGTCGCCGCCGCCCTCGACCAGCTCGCGGCACGCGCCGACGTCGGTCGCGATGACCGGCACGCCCGCGGCGTAGGCCTCGAGGATCACCAGCGGCTGGC
>JAYTAJ010000731.1:0-18693 GCA_043737575.1 Myxococcales bacterium
GTGCTTGATCGTCGGATCGGGACCGATCGCCGCGTCGAGGGCGGGGAGCGCGGGGGCCTCGGCGTACTCGCGCGTGGTCATCGTGTACGCGCAGCCGGGCGGCGTGATCGTGCCGCCGTTGAAGTCGAGCGTCGGCTCACCTGTGGTCGGGTTGCCCTGGACGCAGCCGGCCAGCGCGAGGAGCGGAAGGGCGAGGGTGGTGGTGCGCATATAGATCACTCGATCCGGAAGGTCGCCTGCACGAGCAGGGTGTCGTTGGCGTAGCTGGCGTCGTTGCCGCCGGCGTCGCGATCTTCGATCTCGACGATATGCGACGCCGAGACCTGGAGCTTGAGCGCGTGATCGTGCTGGTACCAGCTGATCGCGCCCGTGAAGTAGCGCAGCGACTGGTTGGGATCGCCGCGCCGCACGATCGGGATCGTGTCGTTGCGATCGATCTCCTCCCAGCGCGCCGCGACCTCGAGGTGACGCCGCAGGCGCGCGACCGGGATCAGGTACGCGAGCTGGGCGACGATGCCGTTGGCGCGGTAGCCGGGCCGCGCCTGATCGGCCGGCGTGTGGCGGACCTGGAGATACTCGACGGTGCCCGACGCGCCGCGCCAGCCGAACGCGACGTCGGCGCCGAAGCTGGTCTCGTCCTCGAGGCCGTCGCCGGCGTCCCGCCGCTGCTGCGCCGCCGAGCCCGCGATCACGAGGTAGTCACCGCCGAGGTTCGACTCGGCGAGCGCGACCTCGCGGCCGAACGGCGCGAACTCGACGCGGCCGGCGTAGAGGAAGTGCTGATCGACGTTGCCGCCGAGGTTGCGGCCCTCGCCGTTGAACAACCCGGCCGCGAGGCGCAGGTGCGGCAGGTGCGGCACCGCCAGCGTGGCGAGAGCGCCGAGCTGGCGATCGGGCGCGAGGCCCGCCAGCTCGGGCTTGTCGACGAAGCCGAGGCGGCTGTCGGACAGGAGCGTCTGCCGCGACACCGGCGCCTTGACCTGGCCGACGTCGACGCGCCAGCGGCCGTCGTGGGCGAGACACGACGTCGCGCTGACGTAGGCGTCGAGGAGCTGGAAGTCGGGCGTCAGCTCGGCCTCGAGCTCGGTCGACAGCTCGACGGTGCCGAACCGCCGCGTCGCGTGGGCGGTGACGCGGGCCCGCCGCACCCGAAAGCCGTTCTCGTCGGCGGCGGCGACCGGATCGTCCTGGCGCACGCGGAGCTGCGACTGGACATAGCCGCCGGCCTTCCACACCAGCTCGCCGTCCTTCGGTGGCGGCGCGGGCGCAGCGTCGTCGGCGTCATCGGCCGCGGCGATCGTCGGCGCCGCGATCAGCGTCAAGCACAAGAGCGTTCGCACGGTCCGCGACGCTAGCGCGCCTTCATGACAGCACGGTGACACGACGTGCGACACGACCGCCTCATTGCGCCTCATCCCTCATGGGGGCTCGGGTGGGGGGCCCCGTCGGGGCGTGACCCGACGGGGGAGGGGCTGCCGACAGCCCCTCAACGATCAGAGCCTCGGGCCGCAGGCGCCGGTCGCGCAGTCGCACGGCGCGGCGACGCCGCCGACCTGGCAGGTCTGGGTGATCGTGCCGTCGAGGATGAAGGCGCGGACCTGATCGAGCACCGCCTCGCGCTTGTTGACGCCCGAGTGAGTGCCGTTGTCCTCGACCGGCTGGGCGTTGGTCGTGGTCGGCGGCAGCGGCGTCGGATGCTCGTCGAGGATCGTCAGGCCCGACGTCAGCGGCGTCGTGACAGGCGTGATGCCGTACGGCACCTTCACCGACGGCGCGATCAGCGACAGGCCCATCGTCCGCGCGACGGTCTCGGTCGAGTAGTTGCTGACCAGGCAGTCGCCGATCGCCTCCCACATCAAGATCTGCTTGGCCGGCGTGCCGGGCAGCGGATCGTTGATCACCCGGCCCGAGGTGGTGATCGGATCGTAGGGCTCGAACTTCATGCCGAGCAGGCTGACCAGGAGCTCGTAGTGCAGCGGATCGGTGTACGAGCCGGTCGCCGCGCCCTTGAGCGCGGTCCACGCGATCGAGCGCTCGAACAGCATCGTCCACGCGCCGCCGGGCACGCCGAGCGCGCCGCGGGTGATCGTCGGGTCGTACGCCATGAAGACGTTGCCCATGATCCCGCCGAGCGAGCCGCCCAGGTAGTAGACCTGGTTGGGATCGATCAGCTCGCGAGCGCCGATCTTGAACTCGGGCGCGGTCCGCATCGGGCCGCGGATGATGTGCTCGAGCGCGATGAAGTCGATCACCGACTGCGCGAGCTTCTCGGTGATCCAGTTGGCGCGGTTGATGTCGTTGGCGGCCAGCGCGGCGACGGTGAACTGGCGATCGGTGAGGCCGATGAAGTCGCCGCCGAACACGATGTAGCAGTACTGATCGGCGACGGTCTGGAGGAAGCCGTCGTCGAGGTAGTCCTCGCCCGAGCCGAACAGGCCGTGACCGAAGATGACGACCGGCAGCGGCCCGGTCGCGGTCTCGGCGCAGGTCGGGATGATCGCCGCGAAGTTGGCGTTGCGCATGCCCTGCATCAGCGGCGTGCCCGCGGCGTCGCGGCGCATGACCGAGTCGTCGCGCTCGCCGTTGGTGAGATAGTCGGGCGACTGGAACGTGCCGACGTAGGCCCTCGACACCAGCGTGTCGTTGGCAGGGCGCGCGGTCGCGGTGAACCTGAGGTTGGCGCCCGCGGGGCCCATCGCGGCGACGCCCTCGTCGCGCATCGTCAGCAGATCCGACGTCAGGAACTGATCGGACGCGGTGACGAAGTCCCACGCCAGCACCAGCTCCCACTTGGGGATGCCCGCGGTGGCGGCGGCGGCGAAGATCGCGGGGTAGCGATCGCGGCCGAGCCGCGGATGCTCGTAGACACCGTCATCGCGCAGCGCCACGAACGGCGCCGGTGCGACCAGCGGCACGCCATCGACGTCCTTCAGCGTGTTGCGCAGGAACACCGCGTAGCGGGTGCCCGGCTTCAGGCGCACCAGCGGCCGGATGATCAGCGCGCGCTGGATCGGATCCTCGACGTTGGTGTCGATCTCGGCGAAGAACGGCGCGGGCGCGTCGGCCTCCATGTCCCAGAGGACGATCGGCGAGGTCGGCGCGAGCGACTGCGCGGGATCGTCGGGCGGCGGCAGGCCGTCGCCCGAGATGCCGTTGGGCATGACGACGAGCACGGGCGCCGACGGCGGGAAGCCGTCGAAGCGGTTGTAGGGCGCGACGTCGATGGCGTTGCCGTCGATGTTGACCGGCATCGCCTCGATCGGGATGGCGACGCGGACGCCGGTCTCGCTGGTCGCGTCCGCGGCGAGGTACGCCGACGACGGCCACGGCATCATGCAGGTGACGCCGCCGAGCGGGTTGCACTCGTCGGGGATCTTGTTGCTGGCGCCATCGTCGCCGCAGCCGGCGACCAGCACGAGCGAGCACGACACGGCAGAGGCAAAGGCGAAGAAGGTACGGCTCATAGGTTTCCCCCGGCGGCACGGTACCACCGCGGATGTGGAAACATGGCGCGCAAGTCACGCGGCTGTGACGCCGCTGGCGTGTGGCGAGCGCGCCGTCGGGGTAAGGTCCGCGCGTGCGCATCGCCGGCTGGCTCGACGGGTGGCTGTACCGCTACCCGTTCACCGGCGCGAGCGCGCGGCGCTACACCGGTCGCGAGCGGCCCGCGTTCGGCGACCTCGATCAGCGGCTGGTGGCGCGGTGGCGCGACGACCTCGCCGACGCCCGGCTCATCGTCGACGTCGGTGCCGGGCCGGGCACCGTCGGGCGCGCGCTGCGGGCCGCGTATCCGCGGGCGCAGGTCCTCGACATCGAGCCGAGCCCCGACTTCGCGCCGCGCCGCGATCGGCTGCGGGCCCGGGCCGAGGCGCTGCCGCTCGCGACCGGCGCCGTCGACGCCGCGGTGAGCGTGTCGTCGATCCGCCACGTCCGCGATCGCCGCGCCGCGCTGGCCGAGCTGCGCCGCGTGGTCCGACCCGGCGGCGTGACCTGGCTCATCGAGCTCGATCCCGACGCGCCGCGGGCGCGGGTCGCGACCCACGCGCGGCAGCTCGGCTCGCGCTGGCTGACCGTCGCCTTCGGACCGCTGGTGGTCACGACCGCGCCGACCGCGGCGCAGATCGCGGCCGACGCCGCGGCGTCGGGCTGGCGCGACATCCAGCGCGAGGACGACGCGATCCAGCCGGTCTATCTCCTGAGGCTGGCGTGACCGGCCCGCTGCGTCGCGCCCGCGAGCTGGGCGCGCTCGTCGACGAGCTGGCGCCCGCGGGGTGGCGGCGCGATCCGGCGTGGTGGGGCCTGCTCGGCGCCGCCGCGGTGCTCGAGCCGTTCGGCCGCCGCGCGGGCGCGCCGTACCTGGTGTCGAACGCCGAGCCGAGCCACGACACGTTCATGGGCGCGGCGCGGCCTGGGCCCGACGGCGCGGCGGCGTGGATCGCGTGGGCGGTGTGCGTCGCGCATGCCGCGGTCGGCGCGATCGCTGCGCACGACGGCGCCCTGCCCGGCCAGCCGCTCGGCGTGACGATCGACTTCGATCGCGGCGTCGCGGCCCGGATCGCCGTCGAGGATCCCTGGCGGGTCGGCTTCGCGATCGGCGCGCGCGTGCTGTGCGGCCGGCTCGATCCCCGCGGCGCGATCCACGATGGCGATCTGGTGCGGGCGCTGGCGCGGGCGCTGCGCGGCGCCGACAGCCAGCTCACCACCGCCGGGCCGCGGCCGGCGATCGTGGTCGCGATCGGCGACGACGCGATCGCGAGCGCGCACCACGGTCACCGCCGCGCGTGGACCGATCGCGGCGGCCCGTGGCTCGGCGTCGCGCGGGCCGACGGCTTGACGATCGTGTCGACCTGCCACCTGGTCGTCGACGGTTTCGGCCACGCGCTGATCACCCGGGCCGTGGTCGACGCCGCGATCGATCCCGGCCTGCGCGCGGTGGCCGACGCGGCGATCCCCGCGCCGGTCGCGATCGCGCCGCTGCCGCCGACCGCGGGCGAGGCGCTCGACGTCGCGTGGCGGCGCCTGCCACCGCTGCCCGGCTTCACCCACCTCGCGTACGCGCTCGGCCGGGTCCTCCACGATCGGCGCGGCGACGCCGCGGCGCCGTGCTCGCCGTGCTTCCAGCTCCCGGTCGCGCCGGGCGCCGCCGACGATCCGGCGCGCTTCGTCCATCGGGTCCGCTCGGCCCTGCTCTCGGTCCGGTTTTCGGACGGTCGGCCCGAGCCGTTCGCCGACTTCGCGGCCCGCGCCAAGCGCGCCGTCGCGCGCGAGGCCGACGGCGGCGGTCTGGTGTCGCGGCTGCTGATCGGCCTCGCCGCGATCCCGGTGCCGGTCGCGCTCAAGCGCCGCGTCCTGGTCGGCGCACCGTCGCGCTGGGCGTCCGGCCCGACCGAGCTGATCGCCGGCGACGGCTGCCTGTCCATGTTGCGCCTCGCGGGCGACGCGCCGCTGATCGCGGTGTCGGCGCCGCCGCCGCAGGTGCCGCGCAGCCGCCCGTCGAGCGTGCTCACCGTGGTGCGCGACGGCAGCGGCGCCACCGTCACCCTCGCCGCGGTCGGGCCGGTGCCAGCGACTGCCCTGCTTGACGCATGGCTGGCGCTTCTTCCGGCTTCCCCCGATTGCCCCTGATGGTCTAGCGTCGGGGCATGCGAGATCGATCGCGACGTGGCGACGAGGGGAGTGACAGCGGCTCGGTCGCGCAGCGCGCGCCCGGCAAGCGGACGTTGTCGGCGCAGCTGGCGCGACGCGGCGAGGCCGCGGCGACACCGGGCGACATCGCCCAGGCCACCGTCGACGGCAAGGGCGCCGGCGCCGCGGTGCCGTCCGAGGTCCGGACCGTCGCCGAGTCGCACCTCGGCGCCGACGTCTCGGCGGCGCGGGTCCACGGCGACGACCAGGCCCGGGCCGGCGCCGACGCGCTCGGCGCCCGCGCGTTCGCCTACGGCACCGACATCTTCCTCGGCAGCGGCGAGTCGGATCGCGACGTCGGGCTCATGGCCCATGAGCTCACCCACGTCGTGCAGCAGGGCGGCGCGAGCCCGGCGCCGATGGCGAAGCTCGACGTCGGCGCCGCCGACACCCCGGCCGAGCGCGAGGCCGACGCGGTCGGCGCCGCCGCCGCCGCGGGCCCGCGCAGCCGCGGCGCGATCGTCGACGACGGCGCGACGCCCGGCCCCGACCAGCAGACCCGCGGCCAGCTGGTCGCGTCGATCCGCGCCGCGGTCGAGACCGAGCTCGCCGCGCTGCCGCCCGAGCAAGCGGCGCCGCAGCGCGAGGCCCTCGACGCCCAGCTCGCAGGCGCCGACGCCGCGCCCGCCGCCGAGGTCGAGCGTCGCCTCGCCGCCGAGCTCGGACCGTCGCCGACCGCGGCCGGCTACGTCGCCGCCGCGCGCAATCGCGCCCGCGCCGCCGCGGCGCCCGCGACCGGCCTCGGCGCTGGCATCGCCGCGACCGGCGCGATCGTCGACGCCGCGGCCTCGGCCCTCGGCACGTCGATGGCCGGCGTCGCGCTGCACACCGGCCCCGAGGCCGCGCAGCTCGCCGCGCGCGAGGGCGCGCAGGCCGTCACCGTCGGCCGTCACGTCGCGTTCGCCGCCGGCGCCTACGCGCCCGGCACCCTCGACGGCGACGCGCTGCTCGCCCACGAGCTGACCCACGTCGCGCAGCAAGACGGCGCCGCGCACGGCGACGCCGACGTCGCCGCGGTCGTGCAGCGCAAGCGCGGCGATGATGTCGACGAGGCCGGCGACGAGCAGCACGCCGACAGCGGCGCCGCCGCGATCCTCGCGCGCGTCCACGGCGGCGATCCCGACGCGGTCGCCGCCAAGCGCGGCTCGAGCGGCCTGTCGTTGCGTCGCTGCCAGAACGGCGCCGCCACCGTCAGCGCGGCGCAGCGCGCGCAGCAGCAGGCGCTCTTGACCGAGCTCGATCAGGTGATCGCCGACGGTCAGTGGGAGGTGATCCGGGCCCGGGTCTATCCGCGCGAGGCCGCCGCCGCGCGCACCCGTCACCGCGAACGCCGCGCCGGACGGCTGCCCGATCTCGCCGGGCTCGGCTCGGTGGTGTCGATCGATCGCATGGTCGCCGCGCTGCGCGCGCTCCAGGCCGGCTGGGGCGGCATGACCGTCGCCGCCCGCGGCGCCGCGGTGTTCGCCGCCGCCAACGCCGAGCTCGCCGCCGCGGGCGTGCCGACGTACCTCGACACCGCCGTCGAGGACATGGTGCCGCGCGGCTCGTTCGCGCCCGACGAGTGGAAGTTCCGGCTGCGGCGCGCCAGCATCGACTCGCCCGCGCTGTCGGACGCCGAGGCCGCCGAGGTCGCCAACACCGCGCAGCACGAGTCGCGTCACTGCGAGCAGCACTTCTTGCAGGGCCGCATCCTCGCCGGCCGCGGTCGCACCGCCGCGCAGATCGCCGCCGACACCGACATGCCGATCGCGATCGCGCGCCGCGCGTTCGCCGCGCCGCTGCGCCGGGGCGACGCCCGCTTCGTCGAAGGCGAGGTCATGGCCCAGGCGATGGGCCCCGATCAGGCCGCGCACCAGGCGACCAGCAACCAGGTCACCATCGAGCAGCAGGAGCTGGCCCGCCGCCGCACCGCGGCCCAGAACGCGCGCACCGCCCTCGCCGCCTCCGTCACCCCGGCCACGCTCGCCGCGGCGCAGACCGCGCGCGACGCGCTGCGCGCGCAGATCACGACCCTCGAGACCGCCTACCTCGCGTACCGCGCGATCCCGTACGAGGCCGACGCCCACGAGGTCGGCGACTCGACGACGGAGGCCTTCCTGGGGGGGCCATGACCGCCGCGCGCTGGCTCGTCGTCGCGGCGTGTGCCGCGCCCGTCGCCGCCGCGTGCGACCGCCCCGCCGATCCACCCGCCGCCGCCGCGCCGCGCCCTCTCGCTCAGGATCCCGACATGCTCCACGCCATCGACGACGCCGCCGCTCGCTTGCTCACCGCGCCCACCGCCGCCGCCGCCGCCGCGCAGCTCGGCGCCGCGGTCCCCACCCCTGACGGCTCGACCGCGCTGTTCGTCCGGCCTTCGGACAAACGACTCACCGCGGCCCGCATCGCCGCGCTCCCCGACGGCGCCGTCCACACCGTCGCGCTCACCCTCGCCACCCCCGTCACCGTCGCCGAGCTGCGCGACCGCTTCGGCGACTACAAGGTCTCCAGCCGCTCCGACCCCGATCAGCCGTGGCACCTGATCTTCCGCGCCGCCATCCGCGGCGCCACCACCGACCTGTCGATCCTCGTCGAGGCCAGCGGCCCGCTCGATCAGCTCCCGGCTCAGCCCATCGCCACCGTCACGCTGCGCGCCGACGCCCGCGACTGACCGCTTGGCGCGCTCGATATCCTCGGCGCGAGGCGCTACGACTTGCCGTAGCGAGATGCGAGTGCGCCGAGGGTCATTTGTCCAGCGATTGCGTCGTGCGGCATCAGGACGTAGCGCCACGGTTTGCCCGCGTTGGCCAGCTCGTGGTCGGTCGCCCGCGAACACCACAACACGGCAACGCGGGCTTTCTCCTGCACCATCGGCAGGTCGAGTTGATCGACGCGCTTGACCTCGATCACGAACTTCGCATCAGCGGTCTCGACGACGAAGTCAGGGAAGTAGCGCTCGCCCGTCGAGAGGAAGATATTGAACTGGTCACGGCCACGGGGCGGCTTCAGCCACCGCAGCACGGCCACGTCATCCTCGAGGATGACGCTCAAGCGCCGCTCCGAATCGGAGTCGAACTGCTGGATCTCGTAGAGGCACTTCCGGAAGCCGCCGAAATAGCGGCTCTTGATGCTCTGAAGGTCGGCGACGGGACTCCGGAATGGCAGCGGCGTTTCGCCACTTGGCACCTTCATCGCCATGGCACCAAACGACTGGATCCCCTGGTGGACCCGTGCTTCGTAGGCGGTCGCCGACAGATCGGCATGTCGCGCGAGCTGCTCGTGAACGATCCGCACCAGATCGCGCTGGAAGTAGCGAACCACGTTCTCGACTTCGTCGTCGTTGCTCAGGTATCCCCGCAGATGCTCGAGCACGCGATCTGCGAGGCCGTTGAGCAGCGCCGCGTGAGCGTCGTAGTCGATGTCGTCGCACTGCATCAGGCCGCGGACGATGTAGTTGCGCGGATGCGGCTCCGTGAAGCCGTCCTCGAAGATGCCGAGCTCGTCGCGCACGGACGGGTCACGCAGGTGCTGAACCAACACGGCCTTGTCGACCGGCGGGCGCCGAAAAACGGAGAGGTCCAGCTCGAAGGGTCGATAGGTGCAGGTGACCTCACCAACCGGGACCACCGTGATCCGCGGGATGCCGATTGTCCCCGCGGTGTATGTCGCGATCACCTTCGTCGCAGCATCGTCGAGCGCCTGCTCGAAGCCGGGCAACGCGATCTGCTCGGCTGTGGCGTGAGTGCGAGCCCACCCGAGGATAGTCTCCCGCGCACCGGGGAGGGCCTGAACCACCGGCACCACGTAGGGATTCCCGGCCACCGCCTCGGTTGCCTCCCGCGCCAACTGCAGCGCGGCTCGAGACAACGGCGTCCCAGCGGAGGCCGTCGTCGGCGCGGCCCCGTCGACGGTCACGACCCTCCCATCCGCGTGGGTGACCAGGGTCGTCGTACCGAAGAGCTCGGTCTCCATCCGTGTCGGGACGACGACAGCCTGCAATCCCACCGCGGTCCCTTCGCCGCCGATCTCGTACCCGGACCGGATGATCGAGCTCGGCTTCCCGGCCTCGTCGAGCAGCTCTTGGAACCTGTCGTGCGCGATGATCGTCAACCGGTCGAGCGCGGCAACGCCGGTTCGACGACCAAACGGCAGCCGCAACCCGCGACCGATCGACTGCTCGATGAGGTTCTTCGAGTTGGCCGCTCGCAGCGGGACGATCGTGTACAGGTTCGTGACGTCCCAGCCCTCCTTGAGCTTGTTGACGTGGATGACGATCTCGGTCGGCTCGTCGGGATCTTCGACCTTGAGGAGCCGCGCGACGACGTCCTCTTTCTCCTGGCCGGTCTGGTTGCCATGGACCTCGATGACACGGTCGCGGTAGCGACCGGCGAAGAAGGCATCCGACGCGATCATCGCCTTGAGGCTGCCGGCGTGCTCGATGGTCTGCGCGATGACCAGGATGAACGGCTTCACCCGCTTGGCGCCGGTCTGCCGCGCGTACACGTCGAGCTCCACCTTCACACTCTCGTGCACGTGGACGGCGTCCTCAAGCTTGATCTGCTCGATCTCCTCCTCGGAGAGGCCGCGCGGGTCGAAGTCCTTGCGGGTCGCGACCGCAGGCTCCTTGATGAAGCCATCGTCCAGCGCGCGGTGCAGCGGATAGCTGTAGACTACGTTCTTGAATTTCACCCGGTCGACGCTCGCGCGACCGGTCTCGACGTACGGCGTCGCGGTGAGCTCCAGCCCGAACACTGGGCGCAGCTCGTTGAGCGCGCGCATGCCTGCGTCAGCGCGGTAGTGGTGCGACTCGTCCATCAGCAGCACCAGGTCGTCGAGACCGGCCAGATAGTCGAAGTAGCTCTCCCCAAGGATCTCCCGCAGCTTCTTGATCCGCGGCTGACCACCCCGCACCGACGTGTCCTTGTTGAGCTTGTCGATATTGAAGACGTTGATCTCGACCTGATCGACGAGCAGGCGCTGCTGCGCGGTACCGGACCCGACATGACCCGCGGCGGCGATCTGCTCGTAGTTGTCGCCTGTGATGACCCGAGGGGGCGTCACCGCAAACTCGGCCAGCCCTTGCAAGACGTACTTGGGTGTTCCTGGCGTGAAGTCGGCGACGAGCTTCTCGTAGATGGTCTTGCCCGGCGCGAGCACGAAGAAGTGCCGCACGCCCTTCACCGCGTGCAGATACGCCACGAATGCGCCCATGAGCCGGGTCTTGCCGACACCAGTCGCCAGCGCGAAGCACAGCGACGGAAAGTCGCGCTCGAACGCCTCGAGGTCGGGCAACTCGGCGCGCACCGCGGCCTCGATGGCGGGCAACTCGTCGAGTGCGGTCTTGCGCATCGGCACGAGGTCAGCGGCACGGGCGAGGATCTCCAGTCCTCTCCGTTGCGGCGGGCGCAGGCTCAGACGATTGGCAATGTTGGTGACCTCACGGTTCATGGACGGTCCTTCTTCCCCGGCAGTGAGGTCATGCTGGCGACCAGCTCTTGCAGCATGTCTTCCGCGCCAGCCGCTTCGGCTTCGGCTCGGCGCCGCAGCTCGAACTGCGCGTACTCGTCCAGCGCGCGCCGATCGGCAGCCTCGCGCGAGACCCGGCCAGCGTCGGGCAAGATGTCGCGCTGGTTGAAGCGCAGGAAGTCATCGAGCCGGCTCTGCCAGTCACGCATGAAGACCTGGCGCTGGCGTCGCGCCTGGTCCTCGGCGAAGTCGAGGAACATGACGACGATGCGATTCAGCTCGGCGATCTCGGTCTCCCGCAGAAAGTTCTTGGCGACGGTGACGTCGCGTCGCCGCACCACACCGCCGGTGAACGCGGAGAGACCCATGTTGGGCTGCGTGTGATCGGCTCGCTCGGCGATCAACTCGGGCGCGGTGCGACCGGTAGCGGCGAAGTGCAGCTTGTTCTGCACGATCTGAAAGAACACCTGGGTGTCCATGTCCTTGGGCTGGTAGTCGGCGGCCAACGCGAAGATCTCGCGCACGCGCAGGTACATCCGCTGCTCGCTGGCGCGGATATCCCGGATGCGCTCGAGCAGGTCGTCGAAGTGATCGGCCAGGCCGGCGCCGGGTCGCTTGAGACGCTCGTCATCGAGCACGAAGCCCTTGATCAGGTATTCCCGCAGGTGCTCGGTGGCCCATTGACGGAACTGGGTGCCGCGATCCGACCGGACTCGGTAGCCGACCGCCAACACCACGGACAGCTCGTAGTGCTTGGTATCGCGCTCAACCGACCGTTTTCCTTCAGGCTTAACAGTTAAGTAACTCTTAACAGTTGCCGCTGGATCGATCTCCGCCTCCGCGAAGATCCCCCGTAGGTGGATGCTGATATTCGGGACGGTGGTCTGGAACAATTCGGCCATCTGGGCCTGCGTGAGCCACGCCGATCCATCGGAGATCCGGATGTCGATGCGCGTGCCACGCCCCGGCATCGCGTAGAGCACGATGGCGGGCGCGTCGGCGCCTGCGGAGGGTGTGCGGCGCCGGGTCACGACTTCTGCTTGCCTCGGCGCCCAGAGGCCAGGGCCTTTGCATCAATCAGTCGCCGCTCGCGCTCAATCTCGCGTATCAGCTCGCTCTCGGTCGGCAGGACCTTCACGTACTTGGCGGCGAA
The DNA here is from genome assembly GCA_043737575.1 of Myxococcales bacterium. Taxonomy (GTDB): domain Bacteria; phylum Myxococcota_A; class Polyangia; order Haliangiales; family Haliangiaceae; genus UBA2376. The sequence goes on from JAYTAJ010000731.1 coordinate 12,281, forward strand.
GATCTGGCGCGCCTCGCTCAGCACAGAATACTTCGCGATGGCCTCGTTCTTCTGCGAGCACAGGATCAGACCGATGGTCGGATTATCTCCCTCGGGACGAGCGTGGCCGTCGAACATTCGCACATATGATTCCATCTGGCCGATGTCCTGGTGCGTCAGTTTCCCAACCTTGAGGTCTATCAAGACAAAGCACCGGAGCAGGTAGTTGTAGAAGACCAAGTCGACGTAGAAGTCCTCTTCTTCGAAGCGCATACGTCTCTGGCGGGCCACGAACGAGAAACCCTTGCCGAGCTCCAGAAGGAACGCCTGCAGGTTATCGACGATCGCCTGTTCCACGACCGACTCGCGCAACGCGGGGTAGTCCTTCAGGTCGAGAAACTCCAGCACGTACGGGTCGCGGATGAACTGCGCTGGCTCCACGGCGGCGAGCTTCGCAGCGGCCTCCTTGCGGACGGGTGCCTTCTTGCGGGTTGCGACCAAGCGCTCGTAGTAGAGCACCGCGATCTGCCGCTCGAGCTGACGAGTGGACCAATGCTGGTCCGCGGCCTCACGCAGGTACCACGCACGAGCGCGAGGATCTTCGACGCCAAGCAGCATCCGATAGTGAGTCCAGGACAACTCCACGCGCAGCGTTGCAGCGAGCGACTGAGTCACGGTCGCGCTTTCGTCACGCGCTGCGTGACGCATTGCCAACTCGGAACGCGCTGCATTCCGCTTCTTCGCGCTAGCCGATTCGTCACGCACTGCGTGACGAATTGGAAAAGCCAAAAAGAACTGTCGCATATAGCGCAGATTGGGTGCCGTGAATCCTCGCCCAAACTCAACGGTGAGCCGATTCGAAAGCTCGTCCAAGACCGCATCACCGTACGCTGCACGCCTCCTGCCACCTTGTTCGTGCTCGACGATCAGCCGCCCGACCTGCCAGTAGGCAAGCACCATCGCCGCATTGACGGCGCGGTACGCGGAGGACCGAGCGTCCTCCAGAACAGCGCGGATATCGCGATAGAGCGCTTCCGGGCGGGCCAGGACAGCGGGCGTAGAGCGGCGCCGGGTCACGACTTCTTCTTGCCCGTTCGGCCTGCGGGGATTGGCTTGGCTTCCGGCGCGGGCGCGGGACGATCGAAGAGCGGCAGCGTGGAACTCACGGTCGGGCTCGCTTTGCCGCGTACCTTGCTCTTCGGAGCGGCCTCGGCAGGTGCCGCCCCGTGACCGTCGGCGTCGCCCGGACGATCAGTGATGCCCAGGCTGTAGTCGTCCTTCCCCCATTCGCAGCGGTGAAGCACGGCCTGCGGGATCTTCTTCAGTGTCACGTTCGCAAACTCGTCGCGACCCGCGCGGAAGGCGCTACAGCAAACCAGGAGCGACCGCTCGGGGCCGACGTCGTGCGAGAGCACGGTGAGCTGCTCGTGGGTCAGTGTCTGGGTGGTGACGTACAAATAGTCACGCTCAGTCGAGCGGCCATGTTGCCAGTAGACCTCTTGGCTGGGCTCGTAGCGAAAACCCTCGTGCTTGCACACCGCCTCAGCCAGCATCGCAGGGTTGTACTGCTTGCTCACAACCCACTGCCCCCAGGCGTCCTTCTCAAGCAGAGAAGTAGCGAGTCGGAAGTATCGGAAGCCACCGCCACCCTTCCAGCCAGTCGCTTCCGTGACGCCTCCCGAATCTTGCCCGTCGATCACCATCTGCATCCGCGGAATGATGTGGGTATGACAGTGTTCGCGTAGCTCCACCATAATCCAGCGTCGCTCCATCTTGTGTGCGACTGCGCCTGTAGTACCAGAGCCAGCGAAGGAGTCGAGGACGAGGTCTCCTGCCTCCGTTGCCAGAGTAAGAATACGCTGGGCGAGTTTCTCGGGCTTAGGCGTCTGAAACACGTCGTCGCTTGCAGCGAACATCGCCTTCAATCCAAGGCTCGCCTCCTTGTTGCTGCCGACCTCATCATGAGTCCACCATGTGTTCGGCGTAAGGCCGTCGTCCATCTCGCTCAAAAACTTCTTGAGCATCGGGCGGCCCGTGCCACCAAGGCCGAACGTAATACGCCGATCCGCGACCCATCGCTGATACTGAGATTCGTTGCATCGCCAAAAACGCCCCTTAGGGGGCAAGAAGCGAAGTTTTGTCGGACCCACAATCTCGAATTGTCCAGCTGAATAGTATTTCCCAGCCGACAGGTTTTCCGCCTTCCACGCCCCTCGCGGATCACTGTCCGGGTTGGAGAACTTCGCCTTCTGCTCGTCAGTACGGGGGACTGTACCGATCGAGAAAGACATTGGATCCTTGCAGTACACCAGCACATGGTCATGCGTATTCGAGATGTTCTTGGCCGTCTGGTTCGAGGTATACGCCTTCTGCCACACAACATTCGCAACAAATGCTTGACGACCGAAGATCTCATCGCAAAGCACCTTCAAATAGTGGGCTTCGTTGTCGTCAATAGTGATCCAAATGGAGCCGTCATCGCGGAGTAAAACGCGGAGCTGCTGCAGCCGGTCTCGCATCATGGTCAGCCACAGCGAATGCTCAACCCCATCATCGTAGTGCGTGAATGCGGATCCGGTGTTGTACGGAGGGTCGATGAAGATGCACTTCACCTTGCCGGTAAACTCCTGCTCGAGCGCCTTCAGCGCGAGTAGGTTGTCACCGAAGATCAGGCGATTGTCGTGAACCCCTCCCGCGCCGAGCGCATGATGCCCGCGCTCGCGGTCCTCGAGCAGGATTCTAGGTTCCAGACGAGGCCGGTCCTCCTTTCCGATCCAGGTGAGCTCCAATCGGTTCTTTGTGGCCATGGTCAAGATCCCGTAGGCGCGGCCAGGTGCCAGCGCAGGGTGGCGATCGTCTTCTCGGTGATTTGGCGCTCACTCGCCGCGCGCAGCATCTGCGTGGTGAGGTCCTCCTGCTGTTGCTCAAGGCGCTCGATCTCGTCGTACTGGCTCCTCCGCGCCTCGTCGCGCCGACGCCGAAGAGCGACGAACGCTTCCTTGGCGGCGACCATCTGCTCGAGCGGGCCGGCGGTACGCACGGCCTTCTGTGCGGCCGCCACGTCGCGATCGAGGTCCTTGAGCGCGCGCTCGACCGCGTACTTCAGATCCTGTGTGCGGCGCTCGATCTTCTCGGCCTCTTCATCGAGATACTGCTGACTCCGCCGACCGACTTCTGCGAGCCGGCTCGCAACCTGGATACCGCGCTGAGTGGCGAGTGCGTCCGGGGGCGTGTCGAGGCCTTCTGCAGTCGGTGTCGTCCGGCCTTCGAACGAAAACAGTCGGGATGCGACTTCGGGCAGCAGCGCGCGCCCGTCGTCAGTACAGGCCGCCGTCACCAGGAACTCTTCGGTGCGTTCGACCGCCGTCGTCGACAGTCTTGACAATTCCAGCCACCCGCTGGTGCCGACATGACTGGCGAGCGCGCTGGCATGGCTGGCGTAGATGAACGTGACTTCCTGCGCCGGCAGTTCGACGCGCGCGGTCTCGTCCAGCAGTTCCAACGCCAGCAGGTGATCGGTCCGGAAGAACTCCTCGTCCTTGTCGTTGGCGTCTCGCCAGTCGAGGTTGAACATGCGTTGAGTGGCCCCTTCGGTCAGGGAGAACCGCGCCTCGCCCGCGACGAACGTCGCGCGTGCGCCCCACGCAAACCGCACCAGATCGAGCAGGCGCCGCTGTTGCTCATCGAGCGCAGCCTTGGCCTCGTCGCGGTGAACCGCCAACCGCTCGTGGATATCGGCATCGAAGTTGTCGAGCAAGGCGCGACGGGCATCGCTGCGTCCGGCGTGCAGCACCTCGTCAAGCTCGGTCTGGAGAGCGTCGAAGGCTCGGTTGATCTCGTCGGTTGTCCGACACCGTTGGTAGATCTCGGCGATCGCACGTTCGAGATCGAGGTCGGCTGCCATGGCGCCCAGCACGCTATCGCTGGTACCGAACACGCCCTCGAAGAGCTGGAGTTTCTTTTCGAGCAACTCGAACACTCGCACGTCCGCCTGATTCGACGTATTGAGGAAGTTGACGACCAAGACGTCGCTCTCCTGACCGTAGCGATGGCAACGTCCGATGCGCTGCTCGATGCGCTGCGGATTCCAGGGCAGATCGTAGTTGATGACGATCGAGCAGAACTGCAGGTTCACGCCTTCGGCCGCCGACTCGGTTGCAATGAGCAAGGTCGATCGATCGCTCTGAAATTCCTCGACGATGGCGGCCTTCATGTCCGCGGTCTTCGAACCGGACGTCACTTCGCTCCACCGCGCCTGATGCCGTCGTTTCCACTCCTCGTAGGTCGCCTTGGAGATCGGGTCGGTGTTGGTGCCGTTCATCAGCACGATCTGCCCACGATAACCGTGCTCGGCCAGGAGTTCGGCGAGATACGACTGCGTCTTGCGCGACTCGGTGAAGATGACCGCCTTGCGAGCGGCACCGCGCTCCTGCGACCTCGCAAAGGCTTCGGGCAGCGCCGCGAGCAGCCGCTCGGCCTTGGAGTCGCGGGCGACGCTCTCGGCCAGCGTGATGAACCGCCGCAGGTCGTCGAGCTCACCGCTGACGGCTGTCGCATCAGTCGCGGCGGCCGTCGAACTGACGGAGGTGGCGGAGTCTGTGTCCGCCACCTCGCGAGCGGGATCGTCGCTGGCAGGATCGTCCTCGACCTCGTAGTCGTCCGTCAAGTCGGCGCCGACGATCCTCTCGACGAACTTGCCGAGCGTGGCTGCGATCGCGCGGGTCGACGAGGCCAAGAGCTTGCGCAACACCAGCGTCAGCAGCGGTCGCTGTCCGCTGGGAAGGACGAACAGCTCCTCCCGCTGGAGGAAGCTCGACACCTCGTCATACAGTTGCTGCTCGGTCGCGGTGTTGCGGAACGTCGCCGTGATGGCGTGGCGGTTGGTGAACTTGACGAAGCCGGCGACGTCGCGGCGCAGGGTGCGCTTGCACACCGGCCGGATCCGCTCGCGCAGCGCCTCGTCGCGGAACTCGCGACTACCGAATACCCCATCGCCGACGAACTGGTCCCGAAACTGATCGACGTCGCCGAAGATCGCTGGGTCGAGGATGCTGACCATCCCGTGCAGTTCGAGCAGGGAGTTCTGCAGCGGCGTCGCGGTCAAGAGCAGCTTGTGCGCCGGTGCGATGGCTTCAGCGATGGCAACCGCGGTCTTGGCCTTGGCTCCCTTGTAGACGTTGCGGAGGCGGTGGGCCTCGTCGATGACCACCAGGTCCCAGTGAATCGCCGCCAGCTCTTCGCGCTTGGCGAACGCGAACTGGTACGAACAGATGACGACCGTCGGTGAGTCCTCGGTCTCGAACGGATTCGCGCGACCCTGGCGCTTTCGGTCGGTCCAGGTCTTGGACTCCAGGATGACGGACGGCAGGAAGAACTTGGTCTGCAGTTCGAGTTGCCACTGCTTGCGGAGGGTCGCAGGCACGATGAGGAGCAACCGCCGTCGCCGCTCCGCCCACTTCTGGGCCAGCACCAGTGCCGCTTCGATGGTCTTGCCCAGGCCGACCTCATCGGCCAGGAGCACGCCACGGCTGTAAGGCGAGCGCAGCGCGAACAGCGCAGCGTCGATCTGGTGCGGATTGAGATCGACGCGGGCGTTGCCCAATGATCGGGTCAGGGACGCGACTTGGTCGCGAGGATGCGCCAGCAGCAAGCTGTGCGCCCAGTAGGTCGCGTGAAAGACGGTACTCATGCCGACACCCGATCGCATCCTACGCTGCTAGGCGATGCCTCGCACGTTGCCGAGATCCCTTCTTCGCGCTCTGGAGTCGCCTTCGGGGAAGGCCGCACCGACTGCAAGCCGGCCCCATCGGGGTGTCGCGTCCGGACCGGTGGATCTATCATCCACCGTCGCATGCCTCGAACTCCGCGCCAGCACCCCGTCGCCATCTCGCCCGCGTACGTCGCCGAGCTGCGCGCGCGGGTCGAGACGGTCGGCGTGCTGGTCGTCGCTCAGGCGGCGGGGCTGGCGCGACAGACGCTGTGGCGGCAGCTCTCCGGGGGTAGCGGGCGCAACCCGAACCCGGACGGCATCGAGCGCATCCGGCGGGCCCTCGCAGCGGTCGCGCCGGACGAGACGATGCCGCCGCCGCTGGTGGAGGTGCGAGGGCGAGCCCATCACGCGTGGATCGCGATCGCCGACGATCTCGATCCGGCGGTGCTCGAGCGGGTCGCCGAGGATCCCGGCGCGGTGGCCGCGCTGGTGAAGCGCAGCCTCAAGCGCAAGTAGCGGTGTCGCGCGGCGGGTCTCGACGTGGCGTCGAATTCGCCTTGACGATATGTCTTCTATATAGCAACCTATGATGATGTTGCTATCTGGAAGACATCGAGAGACTGCGACATGATCACCATCTCCACCCTCACGCCCCGCGATCAGCCCGGCCTCGCGCTCGCCCCGCGCGCGGCGGTCACCGGGCTGCGGTTCCGAGGCAGCGACG